>JAQUUS010000050.1 GCA_028693775.1 Alphaproteobacteria bacterium
GGGATTTGCGATCATAATCTGCATAGGAAACAGTAAGGCTCTTCCGAAAGGGAAAAATGGGTATCGGCAACTACATCAAAGAAGCAGGCAAGGCGTTTAAAGAGCTTAAAACGGCGACTCAGGAAAAAGTTCTGGGGCTGGAGCAGAAGGTTGCGCTTTCCGAATCGTCGACGTCGCTTCTGCAGTCGTTGATGGGGAACGTTGGCGATATCGGCGATTTCTATTTTCCTCCGGACATTATCGGCGGCGTTTGTCCGCGTATTCCCGGCGAGGAGGAATCGATCGTATGGAATGCGGCTGTGGAGGCTTGCGATACCGAGCGCGTCAAGATCGTTTGGCAGTCGGCCGGAAGCATGGTTTGGTACCTTGCCGTCAAGACGTCGGATCTTGCTTCCAATCCAAATTCCTGGTGTCCGTTTGCCGCTCTCTTGCCAAGGGACGCAAAGGATGTGGCGAACCTTCCTGCCTGTTATACTTACTATGGGGATGAACTTGCCATTCTTATGGTCGTTGCAATAGACGGTCTTCAGGTGTTCCGCGGAACGGCGGCTGTTATTCGCGCCAAGGCCGAACGCATGTCGCGTGAATACGGCGGGAAGCAAAAACCGGTCGAGATTATCAATATTGATCTTTTCCAGATTGGAAAAATGACTCCTGTGCCATGGTATTCCGCTTCTCTTTTCGAAGATCGGGCTCGGCGCATCCTTGCAACGTCATCGGTTCTTGTGTCTCTGGCAATCGTGGTTTTTTCCTTCGTCGTCTGGTTGTTGGCCAGTATGACCATGGTTGCCGCGCGTCATGAACTGGCCGATACGAAAGAGCAGACGCATATGAAAACAATGAAGCTTTTGTCGGAAGCGCAGGATATGCGCTCGAGCCAGCTTCGCGATCAGATTGAAAAATTTTTGAACGTCAATGAAGGTTTGCTGAATCTGAACGGATTTCTGACCGTCTACGAGATCAAGGACAAATATACGAGATGGAAAGCCACCGTTCCGGTGAGCACCACCGCTGATCGCATATCTGCCATTGGGGGGAAGAGTATCGAAACGACAGATCGGGGTATGACCATCGGTAACGATGCCGAAATTGCCTTCGAATCAAACCTTAAAGGGAAGAGATAATGCACTTCGACGCCAAGATACCCTTTCGCGTCTTTTCTCCGTCGCGCATTGCGCGTGCCGTTAGCGCCTTCGATAAATCGACAACCATGATTGTCGGGACGTGTTGGCTTGCTGCGCTGGTTATGATGATTTTGGCTATTGTTTCGGTTCATGCCGCCGTGGACTATAAAAAGGAGGCGGCGACCGCGTCATCCGTCAATCCTGTGCTGCCGACAATTAAAAAAGTATCTATTCCCCCGCATGAGCTTCAAAAAGTTGTCGAGCGTTTGCAGAAGCAGTTTCCGGATATTAAAATCGATCTTAGAGCTCCGAGCGGGATTAATGTTCGTACGAACGATGGCAATCAATTCCATCAGTGGATTACTGCCTTGAATTATGTTGATACAATGGCTCCCGAGTATAGGTGGACTTTGAAGGATTTTTGTACGGGAAGTTGTTCCAATGGTTTTTTGATGTCTGCGGGGGTCTATGGCCAGAAGACGATTATTGCGATGCCGAACCGATCATCCAGAAGAAAATAGAGTGGCTCTTCTTGACTTTATCAGACTATCATGATGTAAACTTCTTATGTGCGCGTGTTAGTTCTATGCGATTCTTGCTTGTCATCTCTGGTTGCAACGCGAAATCATTTGCGTTCAGGTCTTGGGGGTGGCGTAACGAAATTTCGGAGGAGATGTATGGCATCGTCTGTTGAAAAAAGAGTAGGACCCGAAGCCGGTATTGCTATCGGACCTATACTTTTCATTATTGCGATTTTAGGTATTCTGGCTGCAGCCATAGCTGCCGGCAGCGGAACATTTATGGGCAGCAAAACGGCCGAAAGCAACAAAACGAAATCGTCTGCACTTATTCAGATCGGCGAGAATCTGAAACTCGGTATGGATCAGATTACGATGGAAGTCGGAATTCCACCGAACAATGTCAACATGGATTACGCCGCAACGGGAACCAACACCGGTTTGTTCTCGCCCACAGGCGGCGGCATCGCTCGCCCATCTCCCGGTATGGCAAACGATCCCTCGCATGACGAATGGTTTTACCTGCGCGGCGATGTGACCGGGTTCGGGACAGGGCACAACGTTGTGATGGCACTTCTTCCAGTGGCGCAGGGCGTTTGCTCCGAGGTCAACAACAGGGTTATGGGCACGGCCGGCTTCCCTACTTTCAATACTATCGGAAACTTTGCCGACGGCACGGGGACGAACCTCAGTGGAACGTGGCCTGAAGAAGGAAACTGGACCGATGCGGCAGGAAACACCGTAGATGGGCCTTCGCTACAGGGCATTGCAACTGGATGCGTGCAGAACGAAGATGTTACGGCCAATACGACGGACGGCCCGGCGACGACCAATTACTTTTTCTATCAGGTCCTGGCTATTCAATAGAGAAGAAGATTTTGGAAAACAAAAAGGCTGGCCGCTTGGAGGTCAGCCTTTTTTGTTGCGCCAGGCGTCCATCCATGTCGCGAGTTCCTGTGCGGGCATTGGATGACCGACAAAATATCCTTGAGCCAAGTCGCAGCCTTTTTCCCGCATGAGATCCCATGCGCGTTCATCTTCGATACCTTCGGCGATGACTCTCAGGCCGATGTTGTGACCCAAGTCGATAATCGATTTTGCGATCACGGCCTGATCGTTGTTTGTGGGCGCCGTTGTGACAAAGCTTTTGTCTATTTTCAGTTCGCTGAACGGCATGCGTTGAAGTTCGCTCAGCGAGGCATGGCCGGTGCCAAAGTCGTCGATGGAGACGCCAATGTTGCGAAGGCGAAGGCGCAGAAGAACGTCCATCGTGCGTGTGACGTCGCGCATGGCTTCGGATTCCGTCACTTCCAGGATCAGCATTTCAGGAGGAAGGTTGTATTGTGCGCAGATGTCGGAAATTTGATCCGGAAGGGAGAGGTCCAGAAGCGTCGAGGCTGTTACGTTCATGGACATTGTCAGGTGTTCGCCTGCGGCGTAGAGAGTGGCTGCTTGCCTGATGGAGGCTTTGATGACGAATTCCGTGAGGCTGTGCATCAGCCCGTCGTTGGCCATTTGCCTGATAAAGGCGTCGGGCATTAAAATGCCTTTGTCCGGATGATTCCAGCGGACCAAGGCCTCAACGCCTTTCATTTCACGCGAAGAAAGGCCTACAACGGGCTGATAATAAAGAGAAAACTCTCCGTTTGAGATCGCTAATCCCCGGTCTTCTCCATCATTTTTTTTTACGTTGGCAGCTGCAGTTTTGAAAAAAGCGTCGAGGTTTGCGATGCTTAGCGGTTTTTCCATGGCCGCCACGACATTCAGGCCGTGTGCGCTGCCAAGGCGCCGGGCGCCGTTAAGGACGCGGGAATCGCTTCCGCTTACAAGGCATAGCTGGGCAGCCTTGGCTTTTTCGGCAAGTGTGCGCAAAAGCTCGACACCGTCCATGCCCGGCATCATCAGATCCATCATGATGACATCGGGCGGAAAGTCGCCAAGCGCGTTCTGGACGTTTTCCGCATTGCTTACGGTTCGCGTCTCGAAGCCATTTCTCTGGCCTATTTCGGCGATCAGATCGCAAATGTCTTCTTCGTCGTCGATAATCAACAAGCGCATGGCATCACCCCGTCGCACCTTGTTTCAAAATTTCCTTCATTAGATCGCCAATGCTGCGACGAATGTCCTTGAGACGATAGGGTTTCTCGACAA
The DNA here is from genome assembly GCA_028693775.1 of Alphaproteobacteria bacterium. Taxonomy (GTDB): domain Bacteria; phylum Pseudomonadota; class Alphaproteobacteria; order UBA9219; family UBA9219; genus CAIXLI01. Next base: position 3,794 of record JAQUUS010000050.1, read on the forward strand.
CGTGAAAATCATGTTTGCCGAGAAAGTCCTGAACGTGCGTAGAAAGCGTATCGCCAGTGACATAAATAATCCTGTTCTTGTATGAAGGCAACTCATGTTCGATAGATTCATAGAGGGCAGGTCCGTCCATGACGGGCATGCGAAGATCGCTGATAATGAGATCGAACTTGTTCTTGCGCAGTTTCTCCATGGCGACTTCGCCGTTGGCGGCAATATCGACGGTATGGCCCAAGGGTTCCAGAAGATCGGCAAGCGTTTGTGCGAGTTCGACTTCGTCATCGACAAGCAGGAGGCGCAGCGCCATGGACTCGGACGCTGTGTCGCCTGCGGCGGCATCCTTGTTTTCGTCATCTTTGTTCGAAATGGGGAGCTTGATAGTGAAGGTTGCGCCGCCGCCTGACGTATCGCTCAGGAGAAGCTCGCCGCCGTGAGCGGATATGATATTGAGGCACAGCGAAAGCCCCACGCCTGTGCCGCCTTTGCCGCTTTTGGTTGTGAAAAACGGTTCGAATACACGCGTGCGGATGTCGTGCGGAATGCCCGGTCCTGTGTCGGCGACGACAAGAAAGAGGCATTTGGGGCCCGGCGCTGTCGTTACCGTTATGTTGCGGGGGCCTTTCCAGCCGTCCATGGCCTGCGCTGCGTTGAGGACAAGGTTCGTTACGACCTGCGTCATTTGATCGCTGTCCCCGATGGCGTCTCCGACGTTGGGATCGAGATAGGACTGAATGTTGATTTCGCCGGTTTTGAATTGATATCCCAGAAGTTCCAGAGACCCACGGACAATCTGGTTGATATTGATGATTTTGTGTTCAGGGGGCTTGCGGCGCGCCAGTGCGAGGAAGCTTTTGACGATACGGGAGCATCTGTCGGCGGCTTTGAAAATCTTTTCGGCGCGCGAGGCGACCTTGGCTTCCGGTGCGCCTTCCATCAAAAGCGTCGATTGGCCCACGACGACCGAGAGCGGGTTGTTTAATTCGTGGGCGACGCCTGCCAGAAGGCCGCCCAAGGCGGCCATTTTTTCGCTTTGCTGCAAGGCTTCCTGCTGCTGTGCGATCTGGGCTTCGGCTTTCTTGCGCTCAGTCAGGTCGTAGATTCCCATGACCATTGCGCTCTCTTGTTGATAGGTGATGGGGCGTGCCGAAATGGCGACAGGCATGCTTGCATCGTCGCCACGGACGATAGTTGCTTCGTAGGAGTCGACTGATTTTCCGGCTGAGATAACCGAAGTGATATTTTTGAGCGGTTCCGGGTCTTGCAAAAAGCGGTCGACAGAATTCGCTTCGATGACTTCCTTGCGCATCTTCAGAAACTGCTCTGCGCCCGGAGCGGCAAACAAGATGCGGCCGGTTTGCAGCGAGGAAATTACGACCGGGACCGGGTGGGCTTCGATGATGTTGCGCAGACGCGCTTCGCTCGCCAAAACAGCCACTTCGCTTTTTTTGCGTTCGGTGATGTCGCTGGTCGATCCGACAAGCCGAAGGATCTTGTGCGAATGCCGGTCGCGCACGGCAACGGCCTTGGAATGGAACCATCTGCGATCGCCGTTGGGTTTGTCGACAGTGTATTCGGCTGTCAGGATGGTTGCCGCAGGGTTGCGGCGAAATCTTCTGAAGGCGTCGATGACGGAGAGGCGATAGGCCCGTTGAATCATCCGGATCCATTTTTTCATGCCTTCGGGGCCGTTGACGAGCCGATAGCCGACGATTTTTCTAAACTGGTCCGAGAAGAATATTTCGCCTGTCATGAGGTTCCAGTCGAAAAGGCCTTCGTTGGCACCTCGCGTTGCAAGGGCAAAGCGTTCGTTACTGACGGCCAGTTCCTTTTCTTTTTCGTCCTGCCTTGCAGCGAACTGGTTGGCAATCACAATGGCGAAGATCATTGACGACAAGGCGAAAGATAGCGACGTTACCGAGGTTACGTCTTCCGGCGTTTCCAGATAGCCCAGAACGTAGGCGGGCTTGGCAAGGACGCCCATAAGGAAACAGCCGAAGGCGACGGTATGGACTTCGCTGCCGCTGGTCCCGTTTTGAATCGCCGAGAGCCCGGCAATCAGGATCGACGCAATCACGATCGTTCCGATCATGGATAGCAGGTAGTCGATCAAGGCGTGGTCAATCAGGGAATAGAAGAGAACGAACAGCAGCGCAATGCCTATCGCTATGAAAGGGATTTTGAATCCCGGAGCGTTGATGTCGAGCTCGAGAAAATAAAAGGAAAAATAAAGCGCGGAGATCCATGAGGAAATCAAGCTGAGGTTTGAGAGAAATGTTTTGCTGTTTAAATCCGTGATGCCGATCCGGTACATCAGGAGATTGTTGGCGCTGAAGATGTTCAGGCTCAGGCAAAGCAGGAAAATAATCAGGAACACCTGACCTCTGTCGTGCATCACCATCCAGATGAAGAACAGGTAGGTTGCGGCGGTCAGAACGGCGCCGATCAGGAGGCCGTAAAAGAGCGCCGACATCGGATCGGTTTCGTAGGCGGCGGGTTTGAAGTCGTTGGCGAACGCAAGGCATGGGAGCAGGGCAAGCCAAATGGTCGCGCCCATGCCGCAAAATCGGTTTGAAAGAAGGGACAGGAATTTCGCCACTGAGAATCCGAAAAGAGAACACAACACCCAAGGCGCGATTACGGCGAATCGCCGCCGAAACGCGTTCGAAGGACTTAAAGCGGCGAAAGTATGGGGTAAACTTTTTTAACTTTTCGTTGATTTTCGTTCCCGGCCAACAAAATACCGTCCATTGTCGCAAAATAATCTTCTGCATGCCGATGCACTGCATCAATCCCGGTCACGAAGCGGTTTTCGGTCATAAAAGCGGCCTTTGCTCAAATCCTTTCCGCAGTGCGGCAGGCGGAGGGGTTCAAAGCTCTTGGCACTTACCTCCGATGACATTATAGTGGCCACTTCTCGCGAGGATTTTATAGTAAGTCTTTGCAAACAAAGACAATCGCGGCAAAATTCCAGATCCAGTTCAAACGATTCAAGGAGTTCTCCATGTTTTCTCTTTCCGGCAAAAACGCATTGGTCACTGGCGCATCGGGCGGATTGGGCCGTTCGATTGCCAAAACGCTGCATGCGCAGGGGGCGACCGTTGTTCTCGCGGATATGAAGCCCGAACTCCTTGCCCCGCTCAAGGAAGAGCTTGGCGAGCGTGCGTTCGCTGTGGCCGGAAATCTGTCCGATCCTGCGGTTCCTGCCGCGCTCATCAAGGACGCCGAAGCTCAACTCGGCAGCGGTGTCGATATTCTCGTCAATAATGCCGGTCTCGCCCGGGACGGCCTTGCGATGCGCATGAAGGACGAAGAATGGGATCTCGTGCTCAATGTGAACCTTTCGGCGGCTTTCCGCCTTTCGCGTGCGGCTTTGCGCGGCATGATGGCGCGCCGTTGGGGCCGTATTGTCAGTATTGCGTCGGTGGTCGGCGTGACGGGCAATGCGGGGCAGGTTAACTATTCGGCCTCCAAAGCGGGCCTGATCGCCATGAGCAAGTCCATGGCTCAGGAAATCGCCTCGCGCAATATTACGGTTAATTGTATCGCTCCGGGATTCATTGCTTCGGCCATGACCGATGCGCTCAATGAAGAACAAAGAGCGAAAATCCTCTCCGGTATCCCTATGGGGCAAATTGGGCAGCCTCAGGACGTCGCAAACGGCGTCGCCTTCCTTGCCAGCGAGGAAGCCCATTACATTACAGGGCAAACGCTGCACATTAACGGCGGCATGGCGATGATATAGCTAAATATTTGCCTGTTTTAGCTGTATAATCAGGCATGGGACCGAAGGTGTTGCCATGCCATGCAATTATGACAGGCTTTCTGAAGCTTTTTTGAGGACCGACTTTGTTATCTTCGACAACGATGGGGTCAACTATCCCATAACGTCGGAGATTGTCGAAGAATACGCCGAGGCGGTCGCGCGGGCAGGGCAGGAGTTTATTCCGGGACTGTCGTTCAACGAAGCCAAGGGGCTTGCGTGGGAATCCTGGAGCACGCACCATCAGGCGACCTATCTTTTTGTGGCCAAGTACGGAGCCGATCCCGAAAAGATCGGCAAGCTTTATCACAAGCTTTGTGACGAAGGCATTATCCCTGTCGATAAAAAACTGGCCGAGCGTTTCAAGGCCTTCCGTTTTCCGCACGCTATGCTCACCCACGGAACCCGTGACTGGGTCGATCGGGTTCTTGCTCATCTCGGTATCGAGGGGTGTTTCGACGACAAGCAGATTTATACGATTGAGGATGTGAAGTTCAGGAAGAAGGACGAGTCTTCGCGTCCTTTCCAGCAAGTGCTTTATCGCGAAGGATATCAGGCCCGGCGGACCATGGTTGTCGAGGATACGCCTCAAAACCTGATCCACGCCAAGGAGATCGGGATGATGACCGTGCTCGTTAAAAACGGGCGGGATTTCGATCCTCCAAAATACCCATGGGTCGACTTTATGGTTGAAAGCCTTGAAGATTTTTTGATTGTTTCTGAAAACGCTCCGAAACCTTTTCGACCTGCGGGCCGTCTCGTTCGGTCACAAAGAAGCGCTCCGGTGGCGCCTGTCGCCGGTTAAACTGTCAGAAGCGTTGCATTAACTGTATTTTTTTCTTAGTCATTTGCACATGTGCGTTTTACTGTCTCATCTGTTATCCCAATTCTATTTTTAAGGGAAAAATATGGCTGCGCGAAACGGAATAGATCAGAAAGATATTGCGGGAATCCTGCGCGAAGTTGCGTCTTACATTCGGCAGAAGGATATCGGCGCTGAACATAATGAGCTTGTCGACGAATGGCTGTCCAGGAAAAAGCCGTCTGCGGCTGAGTGGGAGGCCTTTTCCGCGCTTCAAAAGAAATACACCGAAGATCAGGAAGACAGCGAGGCCTATAAAGGGTTGTCGAAAAATGCGAAAACTTTGGTC
>JAQUUS010000051.1 GCA_028693775.1 Alphaproteobacteria bacterium
AAGGGGTTATTTCGCGGCGTCCTTGAATTCCAACGCATAATCGCGGGTCTTGGCGCCGACGTCGATCTTGCGGAAACTCAGGGTTTCAAAGCCCCTGCCCGCGCAATCGTCGTCGCCTATGGCGCGGAAGGCCTTGGCCTTGGTGCAGAACTTGTGCTTGCCTGACCACTCGGTCGGCGTCACGCCCGAAGGCGTACCCACAGCATGCGCATAGTAAAAATAAAACCGCCGGTCGAGAGGATCGTTATAGACCCGCGCGCACTGCCCCGGCTCGATCCGCCACCAGCCCTCGGACACCCATTGCTCGATGCCGTCCTGATCTTCGGCTCTGTAGGCGAACGCGGCCTCGAGAGGGCCTTTTGTCCGGTTGCAAAACGACATTCCGGCCTGCGCCGTCCCTGAAATCAGCATAGCAACCGCAAAAAAAGCGGCGGCGCCTAAAAAACGCGGCCGTCGGGAGATAAATACGAAATCCATAGCAATCGGCGCCCCAAGAAACGATTCATCGTCCTTCGATTTATCATAGTTCGGCCACCGAATCCAAGAGGCCCGGATCAACCCGAAAACGGATCTTTCATCAAAATCGTATCGTCGCGCTCGGGGCTTGTCGACAGAAGGATAACGGGTGCTTCGATCAGCTCTTCGATGCGCCGGATGTATTTGAGTGCCTGCGCCGGAAGTTCGGCCCAGCTGCGCAGACCCCGCGTGTTGCAGTCCCAGCCTTCGCAAACGTCGTAAACGGGCTCGACCGCCGCCTGCGCCTGCTGGCCCGCGGGCAGATAGTCGATGAGCTTGCCGTTGAGCTTGTAGGCGCGGCAAATTTTGACTTCCTTGAAGGCGTCGAGAATATCGAGCTTCGTCAGCGCAATGCCGTCGATGCCGCCGGTTTTCACCGCCTGCCTCACGGCCACGGCGTCGAGCCAGCCGCAACGGCGCTTGCGCCCCGTCACCGTTCCGAACTCATGCCCGCGCTCGCAAAGCAAATCGCCGTCGCTGCCGTGATCTTCCGTCGGGAACGGCCCCGCACCCACACGCGTAGTGTAAGCCTTGCAAATGCCGACAATGCGCCCGCATGTTTTGGCACTCACGCCCGACCCCGTCGCCGCATTCGCCGCCACGGTATTGCTGGACGTCACGAACGGATAGGTGCCATGATCGATGTCGAGCAACGCGCCCTGCGCGCCCTCGAACAGCATGAGCTTGCCCGCCTTGCGCTCGGCCTCGAGGCGCGACCAGACCACGCCCACATAGGGCAGGATTTTGGGCGCGATCTCCATAATCTTGGCGTAGATGTCGGCGGGCTCGAAGGTTTCGGCGCCCAGAGCCTTCAACAACGCATTATAATGAGCCAGCAGATAATCGAGCTTGGTGCGCAAAACTTCGGGCTCGGTGAAATCGCACAAGCGAATGCCGCGCCGCGCAACCTTGTCTTCGTAGGTCGGACCGATACCCCGGCCCGTTGTGCCGATCTTGCTGTCGCCGCGAGCGGCTTCGCGCGCACGGTCCAAAACGCCGTAGAACGGAAGGATGACCGGGCAATTTTCGGCAATCAGCAAATTGTCGGGAGTCACTTCGACGCCCTTCTCGCGGATCGCGGCGATTTCGTTCAAAAGATGCCACGGATCGACGACCACGCCGTTGCCGATGACCGACAGCTTGTCGGGACGCACGACGCCGGACGGCAGAAGACTGAGTTTGTAGGTAACGCCGTCGATGACGAGCGTGTGGCCCGCGTTGTGACCGCCCTGAAACCGCACGACAATATCCGCGCGATACGACAGCCAATCGACAATCTTTCCCTTGCCTTCATCGCCCCACTGGGCGCCTACGACGACGACGTTGTTCATGATATTCAGACGGTTAAAGCGCTTCGAGGCAAGGCACCCGAACGGCGCAAAATGAGACAACCGCCTTGCAGCCTTTTTTAGCCGGATCGCCGCCTATTTAAAAGGCTTTATTTTTAGAATGGACATTTGGCTTCAAATTGCGCCGTGCGTGCGGAAAAATGAGGGATTTAACCTTTGCGGCGCCGTGGCCGATCTTTCGGCGAAGGTTCAAAAACCGAATCGTTTTCGGGCTGGAAAACCTCGAAAGAAAGGCAGGCCGCACCGTCATCTCGGAGCCGGACAGTTGGGGGCGAAGAAATCGGCAAGGGCATAATCCGTCGGCGGCTCCGGCCCGTCGAGACCGTCGAAGCCGTTCGCGCCGCCGGCCATCCGGGGCCATTCGCATACCGTAAATGCGACGCGAGGAAATAACGTTTTCGGTTTGAACATCCTGCCCTCCCCTTTCGCTTGCCTTATAAAAATAGATCCTCCTTTTTGCACCTTCCAACGATGACATCTTACACCAAATGAGAATTACTCTCAACGCAGGGAACGGAGCGGAAACGAAATCGGCATTCGCGCGGCGCGCCAACGCGTTGAGAGGACTCTTCGCAACGCACAAAAATAAAAGAACAAAAAAAAGAAAGAATCGTCCGCCCGCGCGAAAAATCAGCGAGGTTTCGGGCAGTTGGGGGCGAAGAAATCGAAGAGGATAAAATCCGTCGGCGGCTCCGGATGGCCATGAGGCGTCTCAAGCCCATCGAGCGGACAAAGCGCTTCGAACGGATCGCACACGACGGCGGCGACGTGAGGATACAGGGCTTGGGATGCGGACATACGGCCTCCTTTTCTTGAGAGGCCAGATTACCAGTATTGATAATGATTCTCAATATCGTTTATTGAGAATACCCCAAAACGCAACGCCGCAGAGGCTTAAAGACCGAAAAAGATATAAAATCGAAAAAAACGAAACAGAAAAACACAAAAAAACCGCTAGCCCTCTCGCTTGTTTCGGCACACAGGCCCCAACGGCCACCGACTGCCATCACAGCCGCACGAACGGCAAAAATACGGACAAAATGTCATTGATATTAAAAACAAAAACGCCCAACAACACCGACAAAACTATATCGCGAAAGCAAATAACAGGTCTCTCCAGGAGCCGTTTTTTTATATAGTGTCGGCACATAAAAATTCCATGCGACAGCATTATGAGCCGTCCACGCATGAAAAAGAGATTTTTTCGATAACAAAATTTTTACGGAGATACTTATGCAAAATTCGGGAAAAACATCCGGCGGAAACCAATCAAGCCTTGTTTTCTCCTCTCCTTTTGCGGAAGACATGGTCTTCCTGCGTAACGAAACCAATATTGACAGAAATACAGCCTTTCATTTAGCCAACCTCAGGAATCTCCTTGCCATTGAATGGAAGACCGAGCAACCCGGTGTCGTAACAACCCTCGGAAAAATCGTTTGCAAAAGAAACCTGGCTGATGCCGACAGCTTGCTGTCCTCCGTTCTTGAAAAGAATGTCTCATCGGAAAAGGACTTAAAAGCCGTTTCCGAAAGGCTGTCCTCTATTTTCTTCCTCGCCGAAACCTCCGGTCAGAAAAACGCTCTGGTTCAGCGCCTCCACGAGTTGAACGCTCCGGAACTGAACGAAAAGGCCGACGAATACAAAAACAGGAAAATGGTCGAGCTTATCCCCGCAAATATCAGGCTGCACTGGCTTCCGACGGAATATACTGGCTTCACGAAGGCTGAGCAGCAAAAGCTCATGCATTCCATCGATGAAAAAAGCCGAAGCGTAACAGAAGACGATTCCATAGGTCGTATTTTCGAGCGCGCAATTTGCGAGAAAAACCTCTTTGAGGCTCACATCCTTCTGTCCTCAATTCTTGAAAAGAAGGTCTCGCCGGAAAAGGATATACAAGCAATTTCCGAACGGGCTGAAATTCTTTTCTTCCTCGCCGAAGCCAACGGAAAAAAAGACGCTCTGGTACAGGGCCTCTACGAGTTGAACGATCCGGAACTGAACAAAAAGGCAGACAAATTCAAAAACAAGGATTGCCTCAAGGAGGAGTTTATCGGCCTCACGGCAAGTCAACAGGAAAATCTCGCGAGGTCAATCAATAACGTTCGTCAAAAAGTTACGAACATGCGCGAAAATCCGGTGCGTCCGCAAAACACGGACACCGCACAGGCCCCGGGCTATGGCTTTGGCGCAGGCAAATAAACATCTTTTGCTATCGATATAAAAAAACACCGAACAGGCCCCGGAAGAGCAACCGGGGCCTACTTTGTATTGGCCTCACGCTCTCGCCGGATTTTCCTATTTTTTCTTGCGCAGAACGCAGTAGAGGTCGAGCTTGTGCCCCACCAGCTTGTAGCCGTGCTTGCGCGCAATGGCTTCCTGAAGTTTTTCGATCTCGCGGCTCGTGAACTCGATAATCTTGCCGCTCTTGAGGTCGATCAGATGATCGTGATGCTCCCCGCCCGTTTCCTCAAACCGGGCACGGCCGTCGCCGAACGTATGCTTGTTGACGATCCCCTTCTCTTCGAACAACCGCACCGTACGGTAAACCGTCGCCACGCCGATACCGGGATCGCACTTGCGCACGCGACGGCAAAGCTGCTCGACGTCCGGATGATCGCCCGACTTTGAGAGAACGCGCAAAATAACCTTGCGCGGACCCGTCATTTTGAGGCCGCATTCCTTGCACTTTTTTTCGAGCCGCGACGCCATCGCTGCCTCCCCTCAAAACAAAAAACTCAGGCAACGACGCAAAGCTTCGAAGGCTCTTCGCCCACCGCCTGCCACTGGAACCTGACGCGATACTGCACGCCCGTCAACAGATCGTACGAAAGGCGGTCGCAATACTCGGCCAGATCCTCGACGGGCAACCCCTCGCCCCACAGCGTGACCTTGTCGCCCACCGACGCCTGCGCATAAGGGCGCAAATCGACGGCCGCCATGTCCATGGCGACGCGCCCCAGAACGGGGCAACGCGCGCCGCCGATCAGAACCGACGCGCCGGAGCGAACAATGCGCGGATAGCCGTCGCCATAGCCGACGGCGACGATGCCGACGGGCATGTCTTCCGGGCAAACGAAGCTCGCCCCATAGCCGACGCTGTCGCCCTGCCTGAAGTTCTGAATGGCGATGAGGTCGGTCAGGAAAGTCATGACGGGCTTGAGATTGAGCGATTCCGCCGAGCGGTTCGCAAGCGGCGACGCGCCATAGAGCGCGAGGCCGGGACGCACCCAGTCGTAATGAAGATCCGGAAACGCGAAAATCGCGGGAGAATTGCACAGGCTTTTCGGGCCGGGCTTTCCGTCGGCGAAAGCGCGGAACGCGGCGGTTTGCTTCGCGTTCATGGGATGCTCCGGCTCGTCGGCGCAGGCGAAGTGCGAAACGATTCCGACAGGCTGCTCGATGGACTGGTTTTGCGAGAGTTTTATATAGGCGGCCTCGGCCTCTTCGCCGGGACGAAAGCCGAGACGGCCCATGCCCGTGTTCACCTTGAGCCATGCCTGAAGCTTTCCGGGAAGCTTGGCGCCGGAGAGCCAGTCGATCTGATATTGGCTGTGAAAAACGATCGAAAACCCAAGCTCGGCGGCAAGCGCGAACTCTTCGGGAGTATATACGCCCTCAATAAGCGTAATCGGAGTCGATACCCCGACTTTCCGTAGCGACATGGCCTCGTCGATGGACGCGACGCCCATGGCGTCGACATGCCCCTCAAGCCTGAGGCCGACCGAACGGATTCCGTGTCCGTAGCCGTTCGCCTTGACCATAGCCATGATTTTGGATTTCGGAGCCTTGCTTTTGATGACTTCGAGATTATGCAAAAGATTCGATGTCGATAGTATGCAAACCGTTTTCCGTGCCATTGCCCTTACTCCTCGCGCGAAACCGTACCACAGAAAAACAGCGCGCGGTACGACTGAATTCGCTGGATACTAATAGTTAATCCCTCTTTCAAAGACCAAATCATGGCGGTTTTATGCCTCAGAGCGCAGCCACAGTCGCCGCGCCCAGAACGCCGCCCACGCGCACGGGCTCGATGCTCCGGGCAAGCCCCGTCGCATCGTCCGTCAGAATAAGCGCACCGCACACGGTGGCCGGGCCTTCGGCCGGAAGCTTGCGGTCGGGAAACGGCGTCTTGTGCGTAAACCGCCAGATCGCCACGTCCTTTTTCATGCCCACGACGCTGTCGTAGTCGCCGCACATCCCCACATCGGACATAAACGCCGTGCCCTTGGGCAAAAGACGGGCGTCGGCGGTCGGCACATGCGTATGCGTGCCCAGAACGGCGCTGACCCGTCCGTCGAGAACGAATCCCATCGCGGCCTTTTCCGACGTCGCCTCGCCGTGAAAATCGACAAGGATCTGCAAATTGCCCGACAGTCTGTGCGCGGCCAGAAGCCTTTCCATCGCCGCGAACGGATCGTCCAGAACCGGCTCCACAAACACGCGCGCCAGCGGATTGACAACCAAAAGCTTTCGCCCCTGCGGCAGGTCGATCAAAACATGCCCCTTGCCCGGTGTGCCTTCGGGATAGTTGAGCGGCCGCACGATGCGCGGCTCGCGGTCGATGGAGATCATCAGCTCGCGCTGCGCCCATGCATGATTGCCCAGCGTGAGGCACGACACGCCCATGGCGAAAAATTCGTCGGCGATCTTGTGCGTGAGGCCAAAGCCGGACGCGGCATTCTCGGCATTGACGACGATAACGTCGGGCTTGAGAGCCTCTTTCAACTCCGGCAAATGCCGCGCAACGCCGTCGCGCCCGCTCCGCCCGATCACATCTCCTAAAAATAATATCCTCATTCCATTATTCCCCTTGGCGCCGCCACGCACCGTCCGTTGCCGAACAGGACGGACATCCCGCACGGCGATCCGAACAAGGCGACGGCATCGTAATTCGGTCCCGAAATCCTGACGAACGTTTGTGTCCGGCGGGCCTGATCGCCGTAGAGCGTCGACAGATAACGCTGATAGCTCTCGGCGCGCGCCGCGCTGGAGGGGCCTTGAGCCAGCGTGGGGCAATCGGTATCGAGCGGCGCATTGGACGCGCTCGCATTGAGATAAGTGACATAACGCGTGCCGTATTCGAGCTTGGCCGCGTTGACGCCGACATGGCGCGTATAGGGATTGAGCTTGAAAAGGCCGAAAGGATAGTCGTTGTATTCGGGACACGCGGCCTTGTCGGGAAGGCCGAAGCCCCGCTTCGACACCGGGCGCGACGGAGTCATATAAAGAAACGACTTGGCGTTGGCGACCAGAAACCGCATCTCGACGCCGGACTTCGAAACCGGCTCATAGGCGGCCGAGAACGCGGCATAGCGCTGCACGAAATTTCCGCCCGCGCCGTAGCCCGCAACGACAATCGTGAGAAGATCCGGAAACGCCTCGCGCTGCGACAGATACATCGCCAGCAAATCGATCACCGTAAAAGAGCTTACGCTCTTGCGCCCCGAAACCGAGATGGAGTTGTCCCCCGCCGTCCACCCCACGATAGGCCACGTTGCGAACTGCTTTCCCTTGGCAGGCAAATAGTCCACAAACCGCATGATGTCGGACGGCAAAAGAAACTGGGGCGCGATAATCGCCGTCGAGGCGTTCTGGTTTCCGGCCAGCGTGCGAAGAAGCGACATGCCGGTGAGCGCGTCGCGGGAATCGTCGTGGATCAGAATGACGGCTTGCGTCACGCCGGAATGAACGCCCTCCAGCGGAAAATTGACGGCCAAAGGAACGAGCTGCGGCGAGGAATCGGGCGGCGCGTCGAAAGGCATGACGGGAAAATAGACAGGCGCCGGGGCCATATCGGCCCGCGCCGCGACGGGCGCCAGCGCCCAAAAAACAAGGATGAACAAAAGAAACCGCATCCCCGGAACATAGGTCCATTGAGGCGGGCTTAGCAAGGGACCTCGGCCTTATTTTTTGCGAATTTTTTCCAAGGGTTATTCAAAAGGTCCCGAAAAAGAAGCCTTAGCCGGGAAACGCATCCCTGATGGCCAGCCTGAACGGCCTGCCGCCCGGCTTGAACGCGTCGGTATCCTTGACCTGCTCCAGCGCCCTTTCATAATAGGCGCTTGCACGCAGATAGGACTCTTTGCTGCCGGGATCGGTCTTCGAGGGTTTGTAATCGAAGTTCGGATCGTGCATCGGATCGGCGGGACCGCCATCGTACAAGGCTTTTGTCATCCTGTCGGCAAAAACGCATGCAAAAATGCCGGGGGCGAGCATCAACGGTATGCCTGTAAACGCAAACGAAAAAATTCCGACATAGCTGGCCATCTCCGCTAGGATCAGCGCCTTGTCGACCGCGTTTCTTTCGCTGGCGAATATTTCATGGTTGGCCTTGGTCCAGGATTCCTGCGCGAGCCTTTCGACAGCCTCTTTAGCGCGGCGTGCGTCCAGGGAACAGACGGCTTCGGCCGCCACCGTTTTTTCCTGAACGAGCTCATATAAATTGTATTGTCTGTTTTTGGCGGGAACGACGGCAGCTTCGGGCGCAGCTTCTTTCTTCTTCTTTTTCGACGACGATCTCATACGGCCTCTGTAGAGCAACAATGGATGAAAAACAAACGATCGGTCTTATACGGGGACCGGCAGACAAGGCGGAACGGCTTTTCCGCCGGGACGGAACATCACCGTGTCCTTAAGCTCGGTATAGCACAAATCGTAAAGCTCGCTGGCGATCTTGAACGCCTCCTTGTTTCCGGCAT
>JAQUUS010000052.1 GCA_028693775.1 Alphaproteobacteria bacterium
CTTTAACCTTGCCGGAAAGTTGGCCGCTCTAAGCGGCCACTTTCTGCGCTGGGTTAAGTCTGCGCGATATGCTATTTTGAGACATATTTAAGGCCAATTTATTGCCAAGCGCGGAGCCTGCAAGGGCGGACAATGAAAGCATCATCCAAAAATCAGAAGAAGATCGATCGGACCGCCGACTTTCTTTCCGACGGCTATCGTTCGGCCACGGCGTCGGAAATGCTCGCAAAATCCGCGTATGGCCAGTATGTGCTTAAACTCAAGGAAGCGGAGTCCGTTATCCCGAATGAAGAAACGTTCTTTTTCGGATGGCTCGCAGGAAAGTTCAATCGGCATGTGCCGGAAACAAACTCTTCCGAAATATACAATTTCGAAAGCTTCGCCGCGTTGGCCAAGACCTTGAGGGAGGACCATGCATGGCGCGCTCTTGCAGATGATTATTCCGAGGCCGATTTCAAAGCCCATTGCACGGCTCGAATGTCTGCCGAGGCGTTCGATGCATGGATAGGCGAGGGGATAGACTCAAAACCGGGCGACGAGCAAAGTCTGCCTGATGCCTGCCGCATGCTTGTCTGGATCGACAAGGAGCCGAACTATTGGGTCGACACGGTCTACAAGCAAATTCCCTCTTACAACCGTTTCCTCGAGGTCATCGCATCCGTCAAAGAGGACTTCCCCGAAAAGTATAATTTCGACGAACAGCCCGACGAACAGGCGTTCAAATATTGGGTCACAAAGATCCGATACGACCTGTGGAAAAAAGCTGAAGGCATCGATCCCGGCCAAAATAAAACGGACGATATCTTGAGATGGCTCGACGCTGCGGGCGCAGAGGAATTCAAAAATTACAACAGCTTTTGCGAATTTGTTCGCATCGTGGATCAAGGGTTGACGCTACCATCTGAAGACGATTTCCTGGCCCACGCGACGCTTGAGACGACGCAAAAGGAATATCTCGGCTGGCTTAAGGACAACGGATATTCCATCGAAGACAAGGAGGCCATGCTCTCCAAATGGCTCATCCGGTCCGAGAACGACAGGTTAACGTCTTATTCGAGAATGTGTGATTTTGCAGCCGCGCTCGGCATCGATGCCCCGGCGAAGATGGCCTATTTCGACATGCGCGATACCCGCGCGATCGTCAAAGACGGCATGGACGCATGGCGCGATCTGAATTTGTGAGGAAAAACCGCCGGCTGAAGCCGGTGGTGGGTGCGACAGGGATTGAACCTGTGACCCCTACCATGTCAAGGTAGTGCTCTCCCGCTGAGCTACGCACCCACAAACGAGACGAGCGTGTTTAAGTGGTTAAGCGCGTTTGGCCAAGGAAAAAATGTTCTTTTCCGAAAATACCCCATTTTAGGCCCTAAAGAAGGCTAACGGCCCTTTTTTGCCAGTCTTCGAGCTTTCTTTTTTATCTTTTCAGGCCTTCGGTTTCAGGACTTTTCAGGGGAGCCGGTTGCCTGTTTCTTTATTTTCTCAGCATGCTTTTTGCCAGCGAGAAATGCCCCAGCCATGAGTCCTGAAGTTTCCAGTTGCCGCGCAAAATAAAGCTCGGATGGTAGGTCGGAATAACTTGCACGCTGGGTATCAAGCGGCAGGGCGAGGGGGTCCCCACTTTTTGGAGAAGGCCGTTTTCCCCTGTCAGAGCCCACAAGGGCGTGCGTCCCAGCGCCACGATAACGTCGGGATTTTTGTGCGTGAGCATGTCGCGCAGGTTCTCGATTTCTCCCGCATAAGCCTCGCGGCAGAACATGGAGCCGAATTTCCCATATTTCTCGGCAAGGCCATATCCTTCGGCCGTTGCTGCGCGCCTGGACGAAAAAAACGTATCGACCTTGTTGCCGGGAGGCTGAAAACGAAAAACGTTCGCAATTATCGTTTGCGCGCGGTCGATCTCGGCTTGCTCGAGCATTTTGTCAAGCAGCTGCCCGCTGCGTCCGACAAAAGGCTTGCCAAGCCGGGCCTCTTCCGCTCCCGGGGCCTCGCCGACCAAAACCAAGCCATTCCATTTCTTTTCCGGAAAGGCGTAGTCGGCAAAAGGCAGCCCGGGCATAAGCTTCCGCGCCGTAGAGATCATGCCTTGAATGTGACGATCTGATAGTAGTCGCCGAAGATCTTTTTGCGCACGACGATCTTGTCGGCATAGCGCTTGTCGAGCCACGCCGTCACGTCGTCATGTTTCCAGATATCCGGAGCGAAGGGCTCCAGAAACTGCAAGAAGGGCAAATAGATCCAGCGGAGCGGATGCCACCACTTCGGCTTCGAGAATTCGACCGTCAGCACGGTGCCGCCGGGCTTGACGATGCGGAAAGCCTCGTCGAAGGCCTTGTTGCGCATTTCGCGCGGCAGCTCGTGCGGCAGGAAGAACATAAGGACGCGGTCATAGGTGGCGTTGGGCAGGGGGAGCGCCGTCGCATCCATGTTCAGAAGCCTGACCTTGCTCATTTTGCCCATCTTGCTCAGCTTGCGGTACAGATTGCGAAGCTGATTGCGGGCAACGTCCACCACGTCCAGCGATCCGCCCGAGGCTTCGACGCGCTCAAGAATGCGCGGGGTCAGGGCGCCATAGGCGCAAGAGAGCTGAATGGTGCGGCCGAACAGATTATCGCCGAAGGCAGCCAAGGCCTCGTCGCGCAGCCGTCTGTAGTGGAACCAAAGGATCAGGTTGATGAGCCATTCGCGTTCCCAGAATTTGATGGCCCAGGGGCGAACGTAGGCCCAAAAGTAGTACTTTTCGACATACTCGGGAACTTCGGCTGTGCCGATGATTCCGCAGTCGTTTTCGGTCGTGTCAGTGATGATAGTCCTCCATCGATTGATCGGACAGGAATTTTGCACGAAAACCCTAGCATGAATTTATTGCCGGTGTCTTTATGAGATTCGAAAAGAGATTTTACGAAAATCTTGCGCCTCTCGGTTGCCGGGTTTATCCTAAACGCCCCTCAAACGATTCAATCAAGGAGGCGTCCATGTCCTTCAAATCCGCATTTCTTCTCACAGCGGCGCTCGTTCTTTCGGCATGTTCCGCCGCTCAGCCGCGCGTTATACAGGCGTCGGCCAGCAATCCCGACATCGTCATCAGCGTCGGCATGGCGACCCAGGTTGAGATGCCCGATCAAGAGCGCGTTGTCTCGGTTGCTGTCGGAAACAAGGATCTAGTGTCTGCGGAGCGCGAAGGCGACGTCGTGACCTTGTCCGGCAAGAACGAGGAAGGCGAAACGAACATGATCATCCGCGCGCGTGACGACGACGGGGATATCAAAGTCTTCCAATATCGCGTGATCGTGCAGAAATGAAGGGGGCGCGGGCTTAAACGGGGCGCTGTATAGGCGCGAACATCCAAAAATAAATCCCGTCGCTTGCAATCCAAAGGAAGAGCAAGGCAATCAGGAGCAGCCGAAAGGACAGTCTGTCCACGAGGTTGCCTGATTTTGTGAACGTCGTTGCCGTGAAAGCGCCGAACAGGAATCCGGGAAGCTCCATGGCAAAGCTGCGCGATAATGCCGCAAATACGGGAAAAAAGAGGAATCCCAAAGAGACGATCAGGAAAACGAAAAGAGCCGTAAGCACCAAGCTCATATGCCAAAACGGTTCATCGGGTGAGACCATGCTCACCACGAAGATCGGAAAAGCTCCCGAAAGAGCGCCTGCAACGCAGGGCGGAATCAATTGCGCATAGGGGCCTTCGATAAGCGCGGAAGAGCCCACAGATAAGCCAACGATCGATCCCAGCAGAAGTCCGACGGGAAGGAAAAAAAATGCAAGAAGAAGCCCTTTTCCTGACATGGGTTATTTTTCGGGGCAGGAGTTTAGGCTTCCATCGTAGGGTTTGAACCGGCTTTCGCGCGGCGAATCCGGACTGACGGGCCGAAAGGTGTGCGTTCGCGGGTCCTTATCTTCCTTGACGACATAGACGTTGTCGATTTTATCCGAGCTTTCGGGGCCGCAAAGAAAGAATCTGTAATCGAATTTTTTTCCGTTGCAGGTTTTGATCGATTTGAGTTCGGGACAGGTCAGTCGGTTACTGACAATTTCTTTTTGTCCTTCTTTCAAAACGGCATTTGGCAAGAGGAGGCTCGAAGGTTTGCCCCAAACGCCCGCGAGCCGAAAGACTGCGACAAAACAAAGAATGGCAAAGATAACGAAATATTTGTGCGCAAAAGAGGTTGACATAAGGTTCCCCTTAAAGTGGAAAAGCCAATATTGAATTGCGAGGGAAGGTTATATTCTTCAACTGTGTCGCGCTAATAAAAATTTTTCTAAGAACGCCAAAGTTTGAGTTTTTTAAGACCCTTTGTCAGATCGTCGCGTAGCTTCTCAAAAGCGCAAACGGGGGTCGTTGGCCGCGCAATCAGGACATAGTCGTGGCGGCAGCAGGCATGAGGCATGAGTTCGGCGGCCAGGGCGCGAAGGCGGCGCTTGGCCCTGTTTCGGGTAACGGCATTGCCGATTCTGCCGCTGGCGGTAAATCCGAGACGAACATTGGGCGCAGGATCGTGTTCCGCGCCGATCTGGAGGATGAATCCGGGTGCGACCCACTTTTTGCCGTTAGCGGCAACGGACAGGAATTCGGCGCGTTTCTTAAGAATTTCGAGTTTGCGACTCGCGGCGCTCAAGCGAAAACCTTAGGCCGAAAGCTTTTTGCGGCCTTGCGCGCGGCGGCGGGCCAGAACCTTGCGGCCACCCTTGGTCGCCATGCGGGCGCGAAAGCCATGACGGCGCTTACGGATCAGCTTGCTGGGTTGATAAGTACGTTTCATGTCTCAATCCTTTAAAAGAGGCTGCTTTATAGGGGCTTAAAATTTCGGAGTCAACGCATTTGACGAATGGTTAACGCCATTCAGGCCCAAAAAACGCGTTGTTTTGAAAAAAAATCGAAAATTCGACATTCAAACGTCAAAAGCCCAAACCGGACAGATTCAAAAGTTTTTCGACAATCGACGCCGTGCCTTGCGAATTTTGCGATAGGCATCGGAGTTTTTGATGCTTTTGCAAGACGCGACCGCTTTTTCATAAGGGCCCACGCCATGCATCTTTTCCGAAGTTTTGGCCAAAGCCTTGTTCGATGCCTTGGTCACGATTTTTCCGGCGGCGTGAAATTTAATTCTGGCGTCATAATAAGTTTTATAAACAGCGCCGGCTCCGTTGACCATGAACCACGGAAGGCCAACCGTATAGGCAGCGGCTGTAAGCGTGGTCGCTCCGGTTTCCAAAGCTGCAACGCCTGCAGCGGCGCCGACGACAAAGCCTACGACTCCAGCCATAGAATACATGCAGAATTTAAAAGCCTGAGACATCGAGCCCCAGCAACGGTAATCGTTGATGGCGCCGCGCTTGACGGCGTTGCGGCGGGTCGCCTCGGCGTATGCGGGAATGGGGACGACAAGGAGGCTGAAGGCGGCTTTTTTCATCTCTCTTTTTGTCACTCTAACCAAAGCCGGTTTATCCAAATCCGTGCGCATAATATTTTTCCTTTTAGAAATCAGAGTCCGAGATCGGACAAGTCCGCCAGTCTTTTGATCGCCGATCCGACGGAGTTATAAGCGATCCGGTATGGCGTTGAATCTTTCACCTTCCTGCACGAAGTTTGTATTTTATGGCCGGGGCCTGTTTTTCCCACGCTGTTCGACACCTTGGCCAAGGATCTTTTTGTCTTGTTCGAAGCTTTGGTAAGGACTTTTCCTGCCTGATGAAACCCCCTGCGTCCGTCGTAATAGAGCGTGTATGCAACGCCGATGCTGTTAACCGCGCCCCAAGGGATCCCGACAGCGAAAGCCGAAGCGGACAAAACAGGAACTCCTGCGCCCAACGCCGAAAAAGCGAAGCTGATGCCAATAGCGCTGCCTAATATTCCGCTCACCAGATAAAAAAAGTGCTTGGCGGTTTGACCATCCGAACACCAGCCATAGTCCCGAATGGCTCTTTCCCTGACGGCTTTGCGGCGGCTGGCTTCGGCATAAGCGGGGCCGGGAACGACAACGAGGCTGTAAAAGGCTTTTTTCAGATCCCTTTTTGTTATCCTTTCCAGAGCCGGTTTATCCAAATCCATACGCATTATGTCTTCCTTTTTAGAAATCAAAGTCCAAGGTCGCACAAATCAGAAAGCTTTTTGATTTTCGGCGCGATTGCATTCCGTGTTTTTCGATAAACTTCGGAGTCCTTTATTTTTGAACGGGCGTTTGTCAGCTTGCCGCAAGGCGCGCTGCGCTTCACCTTGACCGAGGCCGTCGTCAGGGCTTTGCCCGCTTTGTGCATTATCCGGCGGAGGTCGTAATAATTTTTGTAGGTGAAGCCGATTGCGTTGACGATACCCCATGGAATCCCGACAAAAAGTGCGCTCGAGGTTGCCAGTCCCGCGCCTGAGAAAAAGGCACCGAGGCTTGCATCGGTGCCGTAAAGAAAACCCGTGATGGTGCCGGCCGCATAAAGAGCCGTTCTGAATTCCAAAGAGCTGGAGTTTCGCCCGGCATACTTGATGGACCCTTCTTCGACGCCTTTGAGCCGTGTCGCTTCGGCGTAAGCAGGAAGCGGAATGGCCACAAGGGTCAAAGCGGCCTTCATAAAATCTTTCTTCGTAATATCGTGCTTTGCCGGTTTATTCGATTTCGGGACGATAAGTTCCGTGGCCATTGTGCGTTCTTTCATGGGCAGCTCATCCGAGCAACAAGGTGCCGACGGCGTGTTTTAATTTTGTCTCAAGTTTTTTCTTCGTCGTTTGGCGGATGGGTTTTTCAGCGATCTTTCTTTCTTTTTCGAAGGCAACGCGCAAAGTGTCGTAAACGAGTCCTTCGCCCAGCCCTACGGCGTTAACGACGGCCCAAGGGGCGGCAACCGCGGCGGCTCCCGATGCGGCCATGATCTGTACGCCGTGATGTCCCTCGTTTTTGACAACGCTCATGCCGATCATGATGGCGCCGACGCCAAGAGCTTTGACGATCGGTTCGTTTTTAAGCTGGGTAGCCCATGAGGGCCCGTCGGTTAATTCCGGGAATGAGCCGGAAGCGATCAGCCTTTCCTTGGCGCGATCCGCATAAGCAGGGCCGGGGCCTGCAATCGTCGTGATTATTTTTTTAGCCTGATTCAGGCCGTCCTGTTTGGCTGTCTTTTCGGTCATAATAATCTCGCGTAAAATGAAAGCGTTGTTGCGTTTATCGTATTTCGAAATGGTACGATAAACGGAACGTTCACGGTTCTGTCATCCTTCCGCCAGAAGGAGGCGCTTATGCGTTAAAATATGCTGCTGCGTTTATACTCCCAGAGTTTTGGCTTTGTCAGCCGTATTTAATTCTTTCCGGTTTGCGTTAATTGGTTAATGTGGGGCGTGCTCGATAGTTATTGCCTGAGCTGATAAAGCTCCGAGGCTTTATCCATAAAGATCTTTGCCTTTTCCTCGTCATGAAGGACGATTTTATATATTTCTCCCAGAGTCTTGTATGACCGGTAGAAGGTAGGCTGAATCTCGATCGACCTTTTCAGGTTTTCAATGGCGAGGTCGACATTATTGGGGATCTTGGGGTTATTCAGATAAAGAAGAGCAAGGTTAAAGCGGGATTCTGCATAAGTGTCGCTCAGGGCGATAGACCTGAGGAATTGTTGAATGGCCTCATCGTTCCGGCCCATTTTTGAATAATAAAGGGCGAGATTGTTCCGCGTGCGCGCGGATTCGTCGCCGTTGTTGAAGATGTTGTTGTAAAAAGTGTCCGGATTTTGCCAGATCGCATTCTGAGCGATGGTTTTGGCCGACAGAACGGCTGCAAAAAGCAGAACGCTCGCAGCGACTGTTTTTGCGGCCACAGGCGGACATTTCCTGAGCGTCCCCGTGAGCGTCTGCGCAAGGCCGAGAAAAAGCCCCGTCGTCGGCAAATACATCCAGTGTTCGAGGAACATCGAATTGATGCTGAACAAGAGGCCGGAATCCGGAGCGTGAGCGGTAGCGAACCAAAGCAGGCCCCAGCTGAGCGCCCTCCGGTCGTCGAGGAGTTTTGGGGGAGCAGCCTTACCCGCGTGTTTTTCGCGCGGTTTGTTCCAATAGCTCCAAACGACATATCCGGCGCCCAGAGCCACCATCAGCATTCCGCCCAAAACGGGGGCTGCAAACAATGTTTTCGCAACCGGGAAAAAACGGTCCATATGCAGCCCGTGAGGCCAAAGAAGAAGCTCGAGATAATCCGGCAGTGTCGAAAAGAACGTATAGATTCGGTAGGAAAAGGTTTCCGCATAAAGCCTCAGTTCTTCGTATTGAGGCATGGCATAAATGCGTTTGTACGTTAGCGGCCCGTCGAAGTTCGGATTGTTCGAGCGCCAATGAACGTAGCCGAGGCTGATAAGCCAAAGCGGCCAGGTAGGGAGATAGATGCGTGGATCGAAGCGTTTTGGGCTGATGCAAAAGAGAGTGACTGTTGCGAGCGCAGGAAGGATAACCATGGTTTCCTTGCTCAGAATGCCGAGCAGAAGCAGCGGCACGGCCAGCCAGACCTTCCGGGCCGAGAAAGTGGG
>JAQUUS010000053.1 GCA_028693775.1 Alphaproteobacteria bacterium
TCCCATGGCCCCGGTCGGAGCCGCCGCCACCACTACGGCGGAAGAAACAGCCCCCCTGAGCAACGGCAAAGCCTTCGCCTTAAACAAATCCAAGCTCCCGTTCGGCGGTGTGATGGACTCGTCCCAGTTGGCCAACGCCCAGCAAAACCAAAGCCTCGCGCTGGCCTTGGCCGGGCAGCGAAACGCCCTTCAGGCGCAAAAGCAGGTTCGGAACAGCCGTTTTGCCGCCCCCGTTCAGGCTGCAGAAAAGGCCGCAGAGTCAACCAAACGACCCAAACAGCCTCCATAGCCGACGACTTGGCCAAAGCCGAGCCCGAAACCAAGGAAGCCCTGCAAACGCTTTTGCAGGAATTACAGGCCATGAAAGCCATTAATCAGTATAAAAGCGCCGCCAAGGCAGGTCCGATCCCCGGATCGGCCGTCAGCATGACAAATTAAGCTTGACCGGAACGCGTCGAGTCGGGACATTCGCTTATCTTGATCAGGGAAAAGCTATGTCCAATAAAACGTTTACAGTTCAGGAAATTGCGGATGCCGTGGGAGGTCGCCTCATCGGCGACGGAAGCCTGCGCATCGCCAAAGTTGTCCGCCCGACGGAAGCCGCAGGCTCCGAAGACCTCGCTCTGGCCATGGGCTCGAAGCTCATCCCCCTGCTCAAAGACAGCAAAGCCGTCGCCGCCGCCGTTTCCGGGGAATCGGAAGAAACCGCGCATCTCAAAGCAATCATCGTCGTAGACCGCGCCCGCGTCGCCCTCGCGAAAATGACCGCCATGTTCGCCGAGCCGGTTCCGCTCAAAGAGGGCATCCACCCAACCGCCATCATCGAAGAAGGCGCAAAAATCGGCGCGAACCCCCATATCGGCGCGATGGTCTACATCGGCGCGAACGCGAAAATCGGCGATAACGCCGCCATCCACCCCCAATGCTACATCGGCGACAACGCCACGGTAGGCAACGACGCCCTGCTCTACGCGGGTGTCAAAATCGGCGCAGGAACGAGCATCGGAGACCGCGCCATCGTCCACTTCAACGCCAGCATCGGAGCCGACGGCTTCAGCTTCGTAACGCCGCAAGTCGGCAGCGTCGAAGCGGCGAAGGCAAGCAGCGGCGGAACGGTCACGGCGTCGAACGCGGCGCTGATCCGCATCTCGTCGCTGGCCCCGGTCCTCATCGGAGACGACGTCGAAATCGGCGCGAACACGAGCATCGACCGAGGCACGGTGGCCTCGACGCGCATCGGCAACGGAACGAAAATCGACAATCAGGTCCAAGTCGGACACAACGTCCGCATCGGCGAAAACTGCATGATCTGCGGCCGCGTCGGCATCGCCGGAAGCGCAACGATAGGCAACCGCGTGGTTCTGGGCGGCGCAGTCGGCGTCGCCGACCACGTCACCATCGGCGACGACGCCATCGCGATGGCCATGAGCGGCATCGCAGGCAACGTCCTGCCGCGCACCATCGTAGGAGGCATTCCTGCGGCCCCGCGTGAAAAAATGATGGAAAACCTGTTCCATATGGGCCGCCTGAAACACCTGTTCAGCAAAGTCGAAGCGCTGGCCGAAAAAATCAGCCTTCTGGACAAAAGCGCAACCTAACCCCGGGGAGAAAAACGCCATGACCACTCAAATTGACGAAATTCTCGGCATTGTCGCCCAAAAAGCCATGATCGACCGCAACAAACTAACGCCCGACGCCAAGCTGGCGGACCTGAACCTGACGTCCCTCGACATGGTGGAGGTCATTTTTGCGCTGGAAGACAAGTTCAAAATACAATTGCCGTTCAACGCGAACGCGGCCGACGCCAACATGAGCACCATCGGCGACGTCATCGCGTTCGTCCAAAGGCACGCACCGCCGAAATAACGAAGCGGCAAATTGATTTTTTTCCAAAAAAAGCCTATAAAACACTTTCCACTTGGGAGGTTCACATGACCGGACTAAATGAAGAAGACCTGAGAAAGAACGTCAAAGACAAGGACACATGGCTTCGTTTCCTGTTTTTGGTCGTTTTCGGCATCGCGTTCTATCTTTCCATCATGCTGACCTTCGCCGCTTCGGTGTTTCAGTTCCTGGCCAAGCTGTTCAACGGCGCGGTCTTTGCGGGCGTCGCCGAATTCGGGGACAATCTGGCCACCTATCAAAGCCAGGTTACGCGCTATCTGACGTTTGCGTCGGACGAAAAGCCTTTTCCGTTTGCGCCGTTCCCCGGCAAGCAGTGCGAAAAGCTGCCCCCGGCCTGAGCCGTTGCCGGTCCAAGCGACGCCGGACTATTATTGTCGAAAGGAATTTCGCGTGAAAAAGTTTTATGTCACGACCCCGATTTATTACGTCAACGACGTCCCCCATCTCGGACACGCCTATTGCTCGGTCGCCTGCGATGTCCTCGCGCGCTTCAAAAGGCTTGACGGCTACGACGTGATGTTCCTTTCGGGAACCGACGAACACGGCCAGAAGATCGCCAAGGCGGCAGCCAAGGCCGGGATCGAACCGCAAGCCCTGACAGACAAAGTCTCGCAAAACTTCCGCGACGTTCTGAAGGCCCTGAACGTCTCGAACGACGATTTCATCCGCACCACCGAAGAGCGCCACATCAAAGCCTGCCGGGTCCTGTGGGACGAGCTGCTCAAACGGAATGAGCTGTATTTGGGCAAATACGCCGGATGGTACGCCGTCCGCGACGAAGCCTACTACGGCGAAGACGAACTGAAAGACGGCCCCAACGGCAAAAAAATCGCGCCCTCCGGCGCGGAATGCGAATGGGTCGAGGAGCCGAGCTATTTCTTCCGCCTATCGGCATGGGGCGACAAGCTCCTGAAGTTCTACGAAGAAAACCCCGACTTCATCCTGCCCCACTCGCGGCGCAACGAAGTTATCAGCTTCGTGAAATCGGGCATGCACGACCTGTCTGTCTCCCGCACGGCCATCTCATGGGGCGTCCCCGTACCGAACGAAGACAAGCATGTGATGTATGTGTGGCTCGACGCGCTGACAAACTACCTCACAGCCGTCGGCTATCCTGACACCCAGGCCGAAAGCTACAAAAAATACTGGCCCGCCGACATGCACGTCGTGGGCAAGGACATCTTGCGCTTTCACGCGATCTACTGGCCCGCGTTCCTGCTCGCGGCAGGCCTTGAGCCGCCCAAGCACATCTTTGCCCACGGCTGGTGGACCTGCGAAGGCGAAAAGATGTCGAAGTCTTTGGGCAACGTCATCGACCCCTACGGCCTGATCGAAAAATACGGCCTCGACCAAACGAGGTATTTCGTGCTGCGCGAAGTGCCGTTCGGCAACGACAGCGATTTTTCGCACGCCGCGATGGTCCGCCGCATCAACAGCGACCTCGCCAACGGCATCGGAAACCTCGCCCAGCGCACACTCTCGCAAATTGCCAAGAACTGCGGCGGCGCGGTCCCCAAACACGGCGAATTCACGGACGCCGACAAAGGCTTGCTGGAGCTCGCGCAAGGCACGCTCGTCCTGCTGCAGCAAGAGTTCGAAGTCCTCGCCTTCCACAAGGCGCTCGATCTCATCTGGGCGCTCATCGCGCACGCCGACCGCTACATCGACGAACAAGCCCCCTGGGCCCTCAAGAAAACCGACGCCGCGCGGATGGAAACGGTCCTCTACGTTCTGGCCGAAACGCTGCGGCATATCGGCTGCTTCCTTCTGCCCTTCGTGCCCGAAAAAGCGGGCATGCTGCTCGATCAGCTCGCCGTCGCGGCCGACCGCCGCGATTTCGCGCACCTGACGGACGCCTGCGCACTCGAAACCGGAACGCCCCTGCCCGCGCCGCAGGGCCTGTTCCCGCGCTACGTCGACGAAGAAGCATAAAAAAACCCGCGCCTTTACGGGGCGCGGGATTTTTTATTTACGGCGTTTAACCCTTAACGTCGGCTGCGACCTGCATCTTGACAATCTTTGTCGGGTCCGCAACGGCACCGTTATTGGAAGAGGTTCCCGCATTGATTTTGTCGACGAATTCCATGCCCGAAACGACCTGTCCCCAGATCGTGTACTGGCCATCGAGATACGTCGCATCCGCGAAGCAGATAAAGAACTGGCTGTCGCCGCTGTTCACATCGTTACCGCGGCGGGCCATCGAAACGGTTCCGCGCACATGGTGCTCATCGGAAAATTCGGCCTTCAGTTTCTGGCCTGAACCGCCGGTTCCGTCGCCATTGGGATCGCCGGTCTGAGCCATGAATCCGGGAATGACGCGGTGAAAAGCAAGGCCGTCGTAGAAGCCCTTGCGAACGAGTTCCTTGATGCGGGCGACGTGCCCGGGCGCGAGGTCCGAGCGCATTTGAATAACGACACGGCCCGCCGGGATATCGAGATAGAGGGTGTTTTCTGGATCGGCTGCGGGAGAAGCGGAAGCTGTCATGGAAATGACTCCGGGTATGAGTGCGAGAAAGAAGGCAAACAGGCGAAAAACGCGTGAAAACATGGCGAAACGACCTGAGGGTTGGTGTGAGAAAGTTTATGGAATATAAAGGGTAACGAAAGGAGAGACAATGAGTAAAAACCAAGCCCTATTGTTGGATCGGGACGGAGTCATTAACGTCGATAACGGATATGTCGGAACGATAGACCGGTTTACTTTCATGCCGAACGTTTTTCCCTTTCTGCGCACAGCGAGAGACTACGGCTACCGCCTGGCGATTTTAACGAATCAGGCGGGAGTGGCGCGCGGATATTATTCGAAAGAAGATTTCGAGGCCCTGACGGAGCACATGCTGAACGTCATGAAGAAGGAATCCATAGAAATCGAATTCGTGCTGGCCTGCTTCGAGCACGACGAAGGCACAGACCCGGCATACGCGCGGCAAAGTTTCTGGCGCAAACCGAAGCCGGGAATGGTCCTCGAAGCGGTGCGCCGCCTGAACGCGGACCCCGAACGCTCGGCGTTTCTCGGAGACCGGCTGACGGACATGCAAGCGGCCGAAAAGGGAGGCATCGGCCATCGGCTTTTGCTGACGCAAGATCTGCCTGAAGTGCCGGCTGGCGTCGAGGTTGTCAAAACGTACGACGAAGTACTGGATCTGCTCAATTACTTCTAATCCGCTTATTCGGGAGCGGTCTGCCTGAACTCCGCCGGGAACGAAATGCCCGCCGCCGAGTCGGTATGAAGGCCGCCGAGGCTCTTCAGATAGAAATGGAAGGCGATCGACGTACCGGAGCTGATATCGGCGCGGTTTGTATCGTCATGAGACGCGCCGATCCCGAACGCGAAGCATTCATCGACATACGTCAGCGAAACGCTGGAGCCGCGCGGTCCCGGCTGCGGCTCGAACGCCTGCGTATGAGAAGCCGCGAACGTCCAGTACTTGCTGAGCCGCGACGAAAGCCCGAGCGTAAGCTGCTGAAGCTGATTGAAGGCGCTGGTCGAGGTATCGTACTGATAGGCCTGAATGTAGCCGAGCGACGGCCTGAACGCGGGAACGCCGAAAGAAATATTGGCATCCTGCCGCTGCGGCGAAAAATCGGCCTGAGCCAGCCGGAACCCGTAGTTCATGTTGAGCCACGGCGCGGGCGAAAAATCGATACGCCCCACATAATCCGAAGCATGGCCGTTCAGTCCCGACCTTTCCGGGAAATCCTTGTTGGCGGTAAAATTGTAGCTCTCGCCGCCGAAGATATCGATGCGCGCGCCGTTATCGGCCGTCAACGCGTTGCGCAAGCCGTAAGTGATGCGGCTTCCGCCCTCGATCAAATCGTTGCCGGTAAAGCGGTTGGGAGAGAACAGATTGGTTTCGTCGAACTCCACATCGAAGCTGTCCTCGATCGGCTGCTTTGCGATCAACCGCACATCGGGAGCCGCAGTCAAAGCAACAATAGGCTCCAGCAAATGCTGATACCCGTCGCCGCTACGCCCCAAAGGATAGCGCAATACTGCATTGGCCTGCTCGAACTGACGCGTAAAGAGCGCCTTGTTGTACTCCTCGAGGCCGTCCGACTTGATAACGTGATTGGCCCAATAGCTGTCGGTCCTGAAAAGGCCGGAGAGAGAAGCCTCAAGCCCCGTGTCCGAAATAAACTGCCGCTGCCATCCCAGATTGAGCGAAAGACGGCGCGTATCCGGCCCCTGCCGGGAGAGCGACAAATCGGTGTTGTTGCGGGACGTGACCAGAGTGTTCGCGTCGAACGACCAGCGTCCGCCCAGCGTCTGCCCCGGCTCGCCCAGCATGCTGACCGTAGCCGACGGAAACACGATAGGCTCGGCGATATCCGTCCCGGCGCGCAAATTCTGGAAGTAGTAGGAATTAACGGCCATATAATCGCGGCCATCGAAAGCCTCGACATAGGCGCGGCTCGCGGTCTGATCCGCAGTCGAAATGCTATACCGGCGCAAATAGCTCTTGTCCGACGAAAACTGAACGTTCGCGCCCGCGCGCCAAACATTATCGAGATTGACCAGGAAGTCTCCGAACAAATGGCCGCGCCACTGCTTGCCCTTGTCGGCGCCCGTATCGTCGATGAGATCGGTATAGGTAAACGACCCGTCGAGCATAAGCCTGGCGTTAGCCCACCGTTGCCTGTACTGGGTATTGAGCTGAGCCTTGTCTTTCTCGCTGAAGGTTGGAGAAAGAGTCATATCCTTGTCGGGAGAGATATCGACATAATACGGAACGCGAATGTAATTGCCGATATTGGACGAAATGCCCGGCGTCAACGGCAAGAAGCCCTGCTTGCGCTTGACGGTCGGATCTGGCCCCGACAAATAAGGCGTATACAAAACCGGAACGCCCGCAAAATCGACGGTCGCATCGTGATAGTAAAGCCGATGCTCCACATTGTCGTGAGTGATCGACTTGGCCTTCATCCGCCACAAGGGAGGATTGTCGGGGTTTTCGATACAAACGTTGCAAGCCGTATAGGCAGCATCGCGCGCGACAGTATAGCGCTCGTCATAGCGCTGGGTTGTCCTCGCCGCCATGCGTGAATTGTCCGGGAACAGAATGCCGACGTTTTGAGCGAACGCCTGCTTCATGTCGCCGGTAATTTCCTGATGATCGGCAAACTCGACCTCGCCCGAAGGGGTCAAAAGAGCGACATGCCCGTCGGCCGCCATAACGTCGGTATTGCGGTCATAAGAGACCTTGTCGGCATGGAGCAAATAATCGTTGTAAACGATCTCGACTTTTCCGGCCGCCGTAACGATGCCGGTCTCGCTATCGGAATTGATCTCCTGAGCGGAAATCAGGGTCTTGCCCGTGTGCTCAAAGCGCTGCGGCTCGGGAGAAGGAGGAGCCTCCGAAAGGGTCGCCTCGACCTTTTTCTGTGGCGCAACAAGGGGAGTAACGGGCAAAGGCTCCAAAACGGCAGCCGCCCGGGGCACAGGCCCCACATAGCCGAGCGGCGGCATCCATGTCTCGCCCCCGCGGGAAACAGGCCCCACATAGCCGATGGGAGGCATGTCCGCGAAGCAAACAGAGGCTTGCGGCACAGCCAAAAGACAAGCCGATACTTTTGCGAATCGCTTAAGGAGGGAACCGAAATGCATACCCGAAACCTGCCAGAGGCGAGGCGTCTGGGCAAGAATATTATGTTATAACAGCAAAGTATTGAAGCTCTTTCGTTCGGAAGCCTTGCCTATCCCTTGATGCCTGAAATCACAGCCGGACGCCGCAGGAACGCGGGCAAATCGTCGGCGAAGCGATCCGCATGCTTGGGCTCACGATGAGGCTTGGGCGCCAACACGGGAGGCGTCGGAACGTTAGGGCTCGCTTCCTGTCCACGGTGGGAAGCCGGTTCGCGGCGGCTCGACGTACGGCGGCTGCGGGGCGCATCGCTACGGCGACGCCTGATGCGGCTCTCTTCCTCTTGAGGCTCTGCAAGGCCTTCGACCGCTTCGCGCTCGAGGGTCTGCTTGATCAACGCTTCGATCGCAGCAACCTGCTTCGAGTCTTCGGGAGTCACGAGCGTATAAGCCTTCCCGCTAAGCCCGGCGCGCGCCGTACGGCCAATGCGGTGAACGTAATCCTCGGCGTTAAAGGGAACGTCGAAGTTGAACACATGACTGACAGCATCGATATCGAGGCCGCGCGCCGCAACATCGCTGCACACCAGATAGGCGATTTCGCTGGAACGGAATTTATCGAGAGTCTCTGTCCTCTCGCTCTGCTCCATGTCGCCGTGCAAAGCCCCGGCATTAAAGCCGTGCTTGATCAAAGACTTGGCCAATGTCGCCACATCGCGCTTGCGATTACAGAAAATAAAGGCGTTCTTGGCTTCGTCGCGTTTCAAAAGGAAGCGCAAGGTTTCGCGCTTGAGCCAATCGTTGACGCGGGGAACCATCACGAGCCGCTGCATAACGTTCTCCGCCGTGGAGGCGGGAGGCGCAACAGTGACCGTCTTCGGATTGCTGAGGAACCGGTCGGCCAGCTTGCGAATTTCCGGCGGCATCGTGG
>JAQUUS010000054.1 GCA_028693775.1 Alphaproteobacteria bacterium
GTAGAGGTCCCTCTGATAGACTCCCATCAATTGGGTTTTCTGGCCATAAATGGGGTGATCGGCTACGCTGCGGTTTTTGGGGTAGAAGTGCTCTTTGAAGCCGCAAGGCCCCAAAAGAAACCGGAAGTCCCGCAAGAAGCCCCCCGCGCTCCGCACTAGCCCGCCTTCGTTTTTTTGACTAACGCTCCCCCCTAAAACCGTCCATACTCTCCCGGTCAAAAGTCCGCCTGTCCCCACCGCCGAGAGGAGTCCCATGGGCCTGCGCTTTCATAAATCGATCCGCCTCATCCCGGGCCTGCGTCTCAACCTGAGCAAAAGCGGCCCGAGCCTCTCTGTGGGCCAAAAAGGCATGTCCTTCAACGTCGGCGGCAAAAAAACGAGAACGACCGTAGGCATCCCCGGCTCCGGCCTGTCCTATATTTCGAATAGCTCCTACAAAAAAGGCATCGGCAAAAAACTGTTCTGGTTTTTCGCAATCGCCGGATACACGGTCTACAAATACCTTCAAAAGCACCCCGAAGGGATCGACTTCGGCAATTTGCTCGGCTAAAAAAAAGCCGGTCCCCTCGCGGAGACCGGCTCCTCAAGCCCGAAAATAAAATCAGACCTGCCCGGCGCGCGCCAGAATGCGCCCGTGCACGCCAAGAACGCCCAGAAAGCCTTCCGAATCTTTGTGATCGAAAGACCCCTCAGCCTCCATCGACCCGTCTTTTGAAAAGAGCGAGTGAGGAACGTCTTCAGCGCCCGCAAACGAAACATTGCCCTTATAAAGAGAAACCGAAATGGTCCCGGTCGCCAGCCTGGTGATTTCCGCAACAGCCTTGCGCGACATCCGCGTCGCCAGATCGTTCCAGTAGCCCTGATAAAGCTGCTTCGAAATATGATCCGACAACGAGGCAAAAAGCTCGCGCGCCCTGCGATCGATAACAAGCTGCAACAGAAAAGCGTAAGCCGAGCCGAGAAGCTCCATGCCCGGAGCCTCATAAACGCCGCGCGACTTCACGCCCACAAACCTGTTCTCGACCATATGCAGCCCGATCCCGATGCCGTTCCTGCCGCCGATCTCGTTTGCGAGCGTCATGGCCTTGAGCGTATCGACCGGCTTCCCGTTAATCGCAACAGGCAAGCCCTTCTCAAACCGAACCGAACACGCCTCCGTCTTGTCGGGAGCCTGCTCGGCCCAAACGCCCATCTCGGGCGTCACAAAATGAGCGGGCGTCAAAAGCGACTCCAGCTTCCCCGCCTCATGCGTCAGCCCCAAAAGGTTGGCGTCTGTCGAGTAAGGCTTTTCGCGCGAAGCCTTGATCGGAAGATTGTTCTTCTCGCAATATTCGATCATCTGAATTCTTCCGCCGAACTTCTCGAGGAAATCCCCGTCGCGCCAAGGCGCATAGACCTCGAAATCGGGCTCGAGCATATTGGCGGCGAGATGAAACCTGACCTGATCGTTACCGCGCCCCGTGCATCCGTGGCTAAAAATCTTGAGCCCGCGTTTTTTCATCTCCGCAAAAATGCCGAGCGCCGTCACCTGCCTGCCATAAGGCGTCGTGAGCCAATAGCGGCTCTCATAGCAAGTCTGAGCCTGCACGCCCTCCATCCCGAGCTCCGCGAGCTCCTTCTGCAAAGGAATGCCGACAAAATCGACAGCCCCGCACGCGCGCATACGTTTTTCGATAGCGCCGAAATCGGTTTCGTCCGGCTGGCCCAAATCGCCGGTAATGGCGACAACCTTGACGCCCTGCTGCGTGAGCCAATGAGTGATCGTACATGTATCGAGGCCGCCCGAAGCGGCGAGAGCAATGGTTTGCCCCGTAAGGTCCTTGGCGTTCATAAAATACTCCTGAAGAAAAACGTAAAGTTCGCCTGCAACGAAGCAGGCAGTCCAAAGCTATATGATGAGGAAACGGAGAATGTGCGCCATCAGGCGCGTCGCGCGGCGCGGCGGAAAGAAACGGAGATATGGGCAACGAATGTCATGCAGGCATCCTAGCATCGGGAAATAATTGCAACAACGGAAATCCTGAACGAGCGACCGGGAAAACAGGGGTCCCAAGCAACGAGAGAACGCCCGTTTCATATATATAAGGTCGCCGCACCAAGCCGCCCGAAGGTCTTAACCAAGAATTGGCAAAGCCCCCGCTCCCGCAAGGAAGCAAAAAACGCATGGGAAAAAGGATCAGGCGTTAACCGCAAACCGGGGTTCCGCCAGCGTCACAGGCGGAGCCGAAACGACGCGTTCCTCCGCGTCCTGCATATGGAAATCGTTGGCCGCCTCGCGCTCGTAAGGAATGGATTCCAAAGACCCGCGCCCGCCGGTCACAACGAGTTCAAGGAGCTTCCCAGTCTGGGAGAAACAGCCGCAAACGAGCGGACCGCCGCGACCGCAGCCGCCGTCGAGCGTCACCGCCGCATCGTCCAGATCCGCGCCGCCGTTGACGGAATCGAAGCCCCGCACAATACGGCCATAAGCGGCCAAAGCGCGCCCCGTAACCTTGAAAGGCGCAGCGGTCCACCAAAGAGACTCGCCCTGATCGTCAAGCGAGCGAGCCGGATCGAAGCTTGCGGGAACGAACAACGCGCGCTTCCCGTCCGCGCCCGGATTCGTAAACGCAGCGCGGCGCATCGTAAACATAAGCTTTTCGTGTCCCAGCGAATTGCGCTGAAGCGCGCGAAGCTGATTGGTCCAGCGCGTAATGGCAAGGCTGCCCGCGCGCGCCACAGACCGGGTATCGGTCACGCTGACGCCATAAAGGCGAAGATAGGATTCGACGCCCGAAGCCAAAAGCTTCTCGAGCATCTGATGCGGAAGCGGCGCGAATTGAAGCCGCAACAAGCGTTGCCAAGCCTCCTCGGCCGGGCCGCGAAGATAAACGATATCCGAAGCCTCAACGCCGATCTTGCACATCAAAGCCGAGCGGAAGAGCAAAATTTCTTCCATCACAGCGGCATTGTTGCGGGATTCGACTCCCAGATAATTGCCGAGATAAACAAGGCGGTCGCGCACAGAGAATCGCGACGCAATATGATCGTGAAACGTAGAGAGCCGCTCGACATCGCCATGAACAGCAGCAACAGCCCAGATTCGGCGGGGCGAGCCTAATTCAGCAAACTTCTCGTTCACGATTTCCGACCTTCATTAAGAGCGCGTTAACGTATTTGAGTACGCGAATCACTAAAAAGCAACGATTCGATTCGCGTGTCGGGTTAGAAGCAAGCCGCATGCCAAAAGCGTGAAACCGCATACAAGCGCCCTTCCCCAGCCGCCACGCCTCGCGGCAAAGAAAAAGCGTCTCCGGCACCGAACAAAAAAGGAAGCGCCGCGCGGAATGTTTTTCCGCACCGGGAGGAAATTACGCCTTGGCCAAATCCGCGAAGCGGGAGCAAACGTCCTCGATATTGGCGCGACTGTTAAAGACGGAAAGCCGGAAATACCCCTCGCCCTTTGCGCCAAAGCCGCTGCCCGGCGTAGTCACAACCCCGGCCTGTTCGAGCAGATACGAAAACATATCCCAGCTCGTCTTGCCCGCGATGCATTTGACCCAAAGGTAAGGCGCATCGACGCCGCCGATAAACTCCCACCCGTTGGCCTTGAGCGCCGAGCCAAGAAGCCGCGCGTTTTCCATATAAAAATCGGTCAACCCCGAAACCTGCGCCTTGCCCTTGGCCGAATAGATAGCCTCTGCCGCGCGCTGAACGGGATAAGAAACGCCGTTAAACTTGGTGGACTGCCGGCGGCTCCACAAAGGATGAATAGCCTCTGCCTTCCCGTCCTTCCTGCGCCCCATGGCAGCCTTCGGAACGACGCAGAACCCGCACCGCAGCCCCGTAAAGCCGCCGTTTTTCGAAAAGCTGCGCATCTCGACGGCGCAAGTCTCCGCGCCCGGAATTTCGAAGATGGAATGAGGAATCCCCGGCGTCCGAATAAACGCCTCATAAGCCGCATCGAAAAGAATGAGCGCATTATTGCGCCTTGCATAATCGACCCAGGCGGCCAATTGCTCGCGCGTCGCCACAGCCCCGGTCGGATTGTTCGGAAAGCAAAGATAAATCAGATCGGCAGGTTTCTCTTTCGGCGGCGCCGGAACGAACCCGTTCTCCAAAGTCCCGTCCAGAAACGAAACGTCCGTATTCCCGGCCATCACATTGGTATCTGCATAAACGGGATAAACCGGATCGGGCATCAGAATACGGTTCCCCGTCCCGAGAATATCGAGAAAATTGGCGCAATCGCACTTGCTGCCGTCCGAAACGAAAATCTCGTCATCCTCGATCGACATCCCGCGCGCGCGATATTCCTCTGCAATGGCGTGGCGAAGGAAATCATAACCATGATCGGGCCCATACCCGCGAAACGTCTCGCGAGCGGCCATCTCGTCAACGGCCTTGTGCAAAGCCTCGATACAAGCCTGAGGCAAAGGCTCTGTCACATCGCCGATGCCGCAGCGAACGACGGATTTCTGAGGATTGGCTTTTTTGAATGCATCGACGCGCCGCGAAATCTCCGCAAAAAGATAACTGGGCGAAAGTTTGAAATAATTTTCGTTTACAAAAGCCATCGGAGTCTCCCTCAATCAAGTTTGTCCGTCCAGTAAAGCCAAAACGCGGAAAAAGAACAACGACAATCGACGCCGCCTTTTTCACAAGCACAAAAAAAACGCCGCCCATAAAGAGCGGCGTTTCTTTTTCCAAACGCGAGAGTTTTGGGTTATTTGCCCAGAACAATCTCTACGCGACGGTTTTGAGCTTCGCGAATGCCGTCGGTCGTGGGAACCAACAGATCGTTTTCGCCTGCGCCCTTGGCGACAACAGTGCCCGCGGCAACGCCCAGCTTGGTGAGCTCGGACTTAACCGCCAAAGCGCGGCGAACCGAGAGCTGCTGGTTGTATTCCTTGGGTCCCGAGGTGTCGGTGTGGCCGATCACGACGATCTTGGCAAACCCGCCATTCTTGATCTTGGCGGCAGCGGACGAAAGGATCTTCTTGGCTTCCGGGGTCAAAACGGACTTGTCGAAATCGAAGAAGACGGTGAAGTTTTCCTGAACCGGAGCGACGACCGCCTTGACGGGAGCGACAGCCTTGACGGCGGGAGCCTTCAGCTCGCGAACGGGAGCCGGGGCAACGACAGGAGCGGGCTCGACGCCGAAGCTATAGCGCAAGCCGAGAACGAAGTTCTGCGAAGCGTTGCTCATATGAGCGTCGCCGGGACCCGTATAGCTGACCTTGGGATCGAAAGAGCCGACATAGCGATATTCGGCCGTAAGCGACCAATCCTCATCGAGCAGCGCGCTGACGCCGACGATGCCCTGATAAGCGGCAACGACAGCATCGCCATTGAGCTGAGCGCCGGGAACGCCGAAGTTTTCGAGATGAACGAAGTCGGGACCGATACCGCCGCCGATGTAGGGGGTAAGGATCGTATCGTTCCTGAGATCGTAGAAGGCGTTAAAGAGAATGGCGTTATTGCTGATATGACCATACGCCTTGACGTTGTTGACGTTGACGATGTTGTGCTGGTCATGAAGATATTCAACTTCGAAGCGAAGACCGTTATCGAACGCATAACCGACGCTGGGCAAGAAGCCGACGTTGGTATTTTCGACGCGAGCGGTAGTACGGCCCGAATACTGTTGAATGGTGGAGTTTGACCCGAAAGTCAAAGCGACGCCAGCAGCGGCATACCAACCGGTGGTCGTATCGGCGTGCGCCGGCGCAGCCAAAATCGCAGCCGAAAGCGCTACGAGAGATACAGAAAACTTTTTCATGTGTAGCTCCTAATTGAGGATCGGAGGTTATCGGGAATATGGGAAATGGATACACCGAAAGCGCATAATTTCCTAATAAAAATAAGCTGTTCAGGGTTAACGAGGCCGTTTTAAAGAAAAATGTTGTTCTTTTGCGACAGTGAAACGAGTAGAGTGGCATAGCCAGACGGTCGGACGATCGCCGCGCCGTCTACCGAGCTGACGAAAGAAAACGATTAAAAATCAGCTTAGTAGACGGCGGGGAGGAAAGTCCGGGCTTCAGGGGAAAAGGGTGCCGGATAACGTCCGGTTGGGGAGACCCAAAGGAAAGTGCCACAGAAAACAGACTACCGGCCTTTTGGGGCCGGAAAAGGTGAAAAGGTGCGGTAAGAGCGCACCGCGTTACCGGCAACGGGAACGGCAAGGAAAACCCCACCCGAAGCAAGACCGAATAGGAGCCGCCGAGTACTATTGACGAGAGTTGATGAGTACGACGCATTCCCCGCGTGCGGCTCGGGTACGTTGCTTGAGGCGTTCGGCGACGGACGTCCTAGATGAATGATCGTCGAGTGTGAGAAATCGCACGGACAAAACCCGGCTTACAGACCGTCTGGCATTTTTCGCTCAACAAAGGCCGATCACGGGACGAAACACGAAGACGCAAGAAGCGTAGCGTCACCCGTGAGTAAAGTCCTGTTTTGAAGCCAAAGAGCTGCCCGAGAGCGGACGCGCAAGAGAAGCCGAAGCAACGTCGGCAATCCGGTTAAAGCGATCCTGAATGAACTTTTTGCAGCTGTTATATTTTGTTCTGTCGTACTGCTGTCCATTTTCTGTTTCGTTAGCCTGCGAAAGCTGCTCGAACCAGGCCGTATCGAGAAGGCCATTATCGATCATGGAGTCGAGCCGAGCGGCCTTGTCTTGTGGATTGTAAAGAACGGCCTCGATCAAAGAAGCGTCGTTAAACCTTGCGACAACGTTTTTCTGAGCATCCGACTTGAGCATCGCATCGAAGCGATTTTTCGAAACGTCATCGGCCCCGAAAGCAATGGTCGAAAAAGCACCGGAAGAAAGGCTATCCACAGTCATCGCGGGTGCCTGAGCAAGAAGAAGATCGAAAACCTTACCCGCATTCTCCACACGTTTAGACTTCCGCGCGATAGCGTCGATCTGTTCCTTGCTAAAGGCCGAAACCAAGGAAGGGGTCTTTTCGATAGTCTGTGCAATCCAGTTAAGTCCTTCGGCATAGTTGCGTTCGTCTGACCTGCCGGTTTCCTCGTTCCGAGCGATCATACCTTTCAGGCAAGCCTCATCTATAAGGCCCTTTGCCAAAGCCGCAGGAAAAACCTCCTTGGCGAGTGGAAACTTTGCCTGATCCGCGAAAATATAAATGAAATTTTCGCGTGACGCATTGCGAATAACGTTCTCAGTATCGACCTTCAAAAGAGGATCGAGCCAATCGACCCGCTGGTCTTTGATGGAAGAAATTTGGCTGATGTCGCGCTTGGAAAGGCAATGCAAAACACGTTCCGGAGTCTTTTCGACAAGCATGCCGAAAAGTTTCTCTGAATTGACATGGCCTTCTCTCTGAGAGCTCAAAGCAAAAACGGCAACGTTGTGGACGGCCTCGTCCTGAATCACAGAAAGCATCTCAGGATGGCGTTGAGCGACCGCAGCAATAAATTCGAGGCATCCTTCGTATTTTTCGGGATAATAATCGCGTCCTCTATTTTGCTTTTCGTTTTCATCGACAATTTGTTTAAGCCCCTGCGCATCGATAGCATCGACCGCGAAGACCGTCTGAAAAACACCGGCGGTATCATTTTGATTTGGGTTATAGGCAAACATGGAAGCGAGATCTCTGCGAACCGCGTCTGAGTGAAAAGCGGACTCGATTTTTTCCTTATTGGCCACATGCAAAGGAAGAAGCCAAGCCCTGACCTCCGGCTCTCTGGAGAAAGCGAGCTGAGTAACCTGTTCGAGGGTGATGGCATCCGCGAGAGTCTTGGGATCGTTTTTAACAAGGCCTTCAACGATTTCTTTGGACTGAGCGTCTCGATGGCTCAGAGAAATGATGCCCTGAAGCTCCTCGCGCTCGAAAGCCTTTTGCCAATTATTTTGGGACATATCCAAAAACTCCTAAATAAAAAATACCCGCAGAACTGAATAATGAAAGTATATAGGCGTAATTATAACATTTCCTTAACCCGAAGAAAATGTTTCTATTTAATTTCAAATGGTTAGATAAATATTCTTTAGAAGGCCCGTCTTCCCAAACCGACCGGCACCAAATAAAGAGAAGAGAGCCCCGAAGGCTGCAAAGGGAAGCAAGAACGGAATCTGTTTATAGGATTGGAAATCGAAAGAAAGCCCTTATTTGAAGGGCGTTATGGCGTGTCCGACATCCGACGCTGCTTGAGCGAAGGCTGGTGCGTTGGAGGGAAGCGAATTACAACTATAGCGCTTTGATGTAAAAAGCGTTTTCAAAGCTGGCGTGTAATCAGTACCCCCAATAGTACCCCTTAGTTATAAAACGGTGGGAATAGATTTTCCTCCGTTTCCCAGCATTTACCTTAGGCTTACTGACCGCCCAGCGCAAGTATCTCTCGTGGTTTGTATGCAATCTTGCTTAATCTGCA
>JAQUUS010000055.1 GCA_028693775.1 Alphaproteobacteria bacterium
GGCGGGGTGGATCGATGACGCATGCGTTTTCTGTTCCTGAGGCAATCGATTTTGGCGCGATGGGCGATAGCCGGTTTGCGCCTTATCTGCGTATGGCAAACGTTATCGTTCATTGTACGCGAAGACAGGGCTTTTGTCGTTCGTGCGATTTGCTGCCTTTCGGGTTTTCGGAACGCGAGATTGCAGAAAGATGGCATATGTCTTGCGCTATGGCCGATGTGGAGTTGCGGTTGGTTTCAGACAAGGGTTATGGCGGAGACA
The DNA here is from genome assembly GCA_028693775.1 of Alphaproteobacteria bacterium. Taxonomy (GTDB): domain Bacteria; phylum Pseudomonadota; class Alphaproteobacteria; order UBA9219; family UBA9219; genus CAIXLI01. The sequence continues at coordinate 262 of JAQUUS010000055.1, forward strand.
GGGATGTCTGAGGATAAAGGCGGGGCGGGGAATTCGGACGACATGAGTTTGCTGACGGCGGCTCCTTGGACGTGCAGCAACTTCGGGGAGGTTTCGGAAATCGAAGTGTTTGTCGAACGGACAAAAACATGGGAGACGATTGCGGAAATCCGGTCGATTGAGGGGATTGTCGATGCGGAGGATGTTGCGGCTTTTATTGTTTCGGGGATTGGGCGCGCGCGCGAGATCAGGGGCGCTTTGGGACGGGCGCTTGTTGCGCTGAGGTCTTTGGCCGCGGGCAAGGGCGTGGGGCGCGAGGCAAGGCAGGCTGCGCGGCGGGCGATCGGGGATATCGAAAAATTTATGTTTTGAGGCGGCTTGTCAGGGGACGGGCAGGGCTGTTCGATAGGCGGCGAGCGTGACGGGATCGAAGCAGACTATTCGGATCTCGTCGAACGCAGGGTGCTTTTGGATAAATGAGGCGATGGTTTTGAGGGCGATTGGAGCGGCGCGGTCAAGCGGGAAGGCGTAGGCTCCGGTGGAGATGCTGGGGAAGGCGACCGTTTTTGCTTTTGCGTTCAGTGCAAGGGTGAGCGCTTTTTCGTAGGCGGCGGCGAGCAGGGCGGCTTCGTTGTTTTGGCCTCCGCGCCAGATCGGGCCGACGGCGTGGATAATCCATTTGGCCGGGAGATCGTAGGCTTTGGTGATCTTTGCTTCTCCGGTGTCGCAGCCGTTCAGGGTTTTGCATTCTTTCAGGAGATTGGGGCCTGCCGCGCGGTGGATCGCTCCGTCGACGCCTCCGCCGCCAAGCAGGGAATTGTTCGCCGCGTTGACAATCGCGTCCGCGTTTTGCTCGACGATGTTGCCTTGAATGATTTTGATGATGTTTGTCATGGGGCGGGCGCTCCTTTTTTTCAGGCATTTCGGCAATTCTATTTTTCGTGCGCGGCGCTTGCAAGGACGCGGCGTTCTTTTTGACGGCGCAGGGACGGTTTGCGTTTGTTTGAGCCGCCGTGTTTGCGGTGGGCAAATTATGCAGGTTCTCAAAAGTTACATGAAAAAGCGTTTAAGCGTGCGCATATCGGCGACTAGGGACTAACCTAACATTTAAGGAGGCTGTCAAACGGGGCGGGCGCTATGTGGGGGTAATGAAAGGATGCTTGAGGTTCCTCCTGCTCCGCGGCTGGACCGGGCGCAGGAGGAGGGGGATTAGCCGATTGCCTGACTGCCTTGTTCGCCCGTGCGGATCCGAATGCATTCCTCAAGCGGCATGATGAAAATTTTTCCATCGCCGGTTTCGCCGGACTTCGCTCCTTTGAGAATGGCGTCTACGGCAGGTTGGACAAAGCTGTCGTTGACTGCAATCTCCAGGCGGATCTTGCGTAGAAGATTGCCCATTTCCTTTACGCCTCTGTAGACTTCGGTTACGCCCTTCTGCCGTCCGTGCCCGAGGACTTCGCTGATCGTCATCAGGTTAACGTCGGCTTTGTAGAGTTCTTCCCGGACATCGTCCAGCTTGTTCGGCTGAATGATTGCTATAATCATCTTCATGATAACGGCTCCTTTGGTTGTATCTTGCATCCGGTCGGTCGGGAATTCACTCAAGCATGGTATAGGCGCTCTCGTGGTGTTGGGTCAGGTCGAGGCCGAGTTCTTCGTCCTTGATCGAGACCCTCATGCCCATGAGGACGTCGATGGCTTTGTAGAGAATTGCCGTGGCCACGCCAGAATATAGCACTGTGATGGCGACCGCCTTTAGCTGAAGCATGAACTGCTCCGGATTGCCGTAGAACAGGCCGTCGGCTCCGGATGCGTTGACAAGCTTGGTTGCGAACAGGCCGGTGGCCAGCGCGCCCCAGATTCCGCCAACGCAGTGAACGCCGAACGCATCGAGCGCGTCGTCATAGCCGAGCTTCGGTTTGACGATGGCCGCTGCGATGTAGCAGAACACGCTGACCAGAGTGCCGATGATCAAGGCTCCGGAGACGTTGACAAAGCCGGCTGCGGGCGTGATTGCTACAAGCCCTGCGACGGCTCCGGAGCAGATGCCGAACAGGGTCGGCTTTCCGTTGCGGAACCATTCGATAAAGGCCCAGCTTAGACCCGCTGCTGCTGCCGCCGTGTTGGTCACGACAAACGCGTTGACTGCGAGGCCGCTCGCCGATAGCGCAGATCCGGCGTTGAACCCGAACCAGCCAAACCACAGGATGGCCGTTCCCAGCGCGACAAACGGGACGTTATGCGGCGCGGGGATGCGTTTTTCGGCGTTCTTTCTCGGGCCGATCATCAGCGCCGTTACGAGCGCCGCTATGCCTGCGTTGATGTGGACGACCGTTCCTCCTGCGAAGTCCAATGCGCCCATGTCGCGCACAAAACCTCCGATGCCCCAGACCCAATGGCAGACCGGCGCATAGACAAAGGTGAGCCACAGGACCATGAATGCGACGAAGGATGAGAATTTCATTCTTTCGGCAAAGGCCCCGAGGATGAGCGCGGGCGTGATGACGGCGAACATCGCCTGATAGATCATGAAGGCCTGGTGGGGGACCGTTGCCGAGTAGCCGTCGTAGGGTTCAAGCCCGACGCCGTTTAGCATGGCCCATGAAAATCCGCCCCAGAAGCCTTTGCCCGGCGCAAACGACAGGCTGTATCCGTAGACGACCCACAGGACGCTGACCAGACACACCACAAAAAAGCACTGCATCAGGACGCTCAGGATGTTCTTTCTGCGAACCATGCCTCCATAGAAAAAGGCTAGCCCCGGCGTCATCAGCATGACAAGCGCGGTTGAGATCATTATCCAGGCTGTATCTCCACTATTCATGATTTTTCCCTCGCACTTCTGGATGTTTCTTTTCGATCACCTAGAAAACTGTCGGCCCGATTTCGGCGATTTGCTGCGGTTTTTTGGAGAACTGACCTTAATGCACTGAACAACAAACTGTTTTTTACTTCGCAGCGGCGCCGGGCCGGAAAACGGTCGGGTCGGAGACAAAAAACGTCGCACAGTTCACATGTCTCCGGCCCAAACGAAATGTATTTCCGATTCTCGAAGATGTCACGCGAAAATTCCCGCGAAAAGAATATTATTATTTCGAATTCTCGAAATTTAAATCCTGCTTGGTTAATGCGATTTGTTAGCCCAAGCGGTTTTTTTCAATTTGGATCAATGGATTGTCTGGTTTTCTTCATGGGGAGGCGCACTTTTATATCGGGAGAATTTTTTTCAGGAATTCTCGTATGCCGGTGGACGAGGCGTTTTCTTTTTCGGAAATCGCGGGGATGGTGAAAAAAACCGTCGTTCCGGTTTCGACATCCGATTCAATCCAGATTTTGCCGCCCAGCCTTTCGACGATCTTTTTGCATGACGCGAGGCCGATGCCTTGTCCTTCATGCCGCGCGGAGGGATTCAATCTTTTGAACGGGACAAAGACGGAGGCCGTGTCTTTTTTGGGAATGCCCATGCCGTTATCGCGTACCGAGAAGACCCAGTAGGCATTTTGTTTGTGGGCCTCGATGTGGATTTCGGGCGGCGAGCCGAGCCTTCGGTATTTGATGGAATTGTCGATGAGGTTTGTGATCAGCCGCCGGAACATGGACGGGACGATCCAGATGGTGGGCAGCCCGGACATTGTAATGTCGGGGCGGAGCCTGTCGATGACGGGTTTTAGGTCTTCCAGCGCTGTGCGGATTTCCTTGGCGGCATCGCGTTTTTCAAGCGCCAGCGGAATTTCGGATACCTGCGCATAGTTGAGCAGGTCGTTGATCATTTGCTCCGCCCGATGTGCGGCGCGCTCGATTACGTCGATGTATTCGGTGCTGGACGGCTGGAGCTCGTTTCCGGATTCGCTTTTCAGCAATGTTGCGTAGCAGCGCATTGTGCGGACGGGTTCTTTCAGGTCGTGGGCTGCCGCGTGCGCGAATTTTTCGAGCTCGTCGTTCTTTTGTGCGAGCTGCGCTGCGAGCTTTTGAGATTCCCTCGCGAGCCTCAATTCTCTTTCTCTCACGAAGTTGATGGACGAATATCCGATCGACAGCACGAGGAGAATGTAGATCCCGATAATCTCTCCCAGCATCAGTCTTTGTTGATGGACTTGCTCGTTCAGTCTTTCTTCGAGCAGACGTTCGAGGATGGAGGCGGTCGTTTTCGCTATGCTTTGTACGTCGCCCAGCAATGCCGTTCTTTGATTCAGGAAGGCGTCTTTGGAATAGTTTTCCTTGAAGTTCTCGGCCAGCTCTTTCAGCCTTACGCACTCGTCGGTTTCGGACCGGCAGATCGTTTCGATCGAATGCTCAAGGCGGTCGATTTGCGGGCGGGGGCCTTCGGCTTTTCCGTATAGATGATCGGCGTATTGAAGGACGTCGTTGAACAGCAGATTGGCGGCGTAGTAGCTCGATAGCTCGGGGTCGAGGATCAGGTTGGATTCGTCGCCGACTTCCAGTAACTGCTCACGCAGCAGATCGCCGATGTTTTCCCCGGCTTCGCCGACCGCGCTTCGCTCGTCGTTAACTCTAAAATACGCTTCGGACAGGCGCTTGTAGTCGCTTACTCCTTGAATTTCTTTCGTTGTAAACCGGATGCTTGAGTAGAGCGGACGAAGCAGCACATATCCGGCCAATGCGTATACGCCGGACAGGAAGACGACAAACCCGATAACTAAAAGAGCTTGTTGCGATCTGAGCTTAAACATTAGTAAAATGGCTCCTGCATTTCTTAACGATTAAGGTAGGTTCTGTCGTGGAAGAATACAATAAGATATTGGATAAGTTCGTTGGCCAGAAGATCAGGGAGCGCCGCAAGGCTTTGGGCTTGACCCAGGCCGAACTCGCGGATTTGCTGGGGCTTTCCCATCAGCAGGTGCAGCGCTACGAAAGCGGCGAAAATACCATTTCCATGGCTTGCGTTTTAACGATCGCACGGGCCCTGAATGTCAAGCCGGAGCATTTCTACGAAAACGCGCCCCCTTCGCAGGAGGATGAACGTAAAAATCACGACGGCATTATTCTTCGCGATACCGAGCGCGCTATCCGGGTTTTGCTCGTTGAGGACGATTATAGCGAGGAGCTCCTTTTCAGGAAGGCGGCTGAGAAAAGCTCTGTCGCTTCGGAAATCCGCGCGATCCAGAATCCGGAAAGCGTTATGGACTATTTGGTCAACACCAAGGCGGCAGAGAAGCCGGATCTTGTTATTATGGATATCAATATGCCTCATCTGAATGGCATCGAGCTTCTTAAGAAAATCAGGGAAAACGACAAGCTCAGGAATATGCCCGTCATTATGTTGACCAACAGCGTTCGGACGAAAGATATGCTCGAATCCTATGAAAGTTTCGCCAACGGGTTCGTGCAGAAAAATTCCGATCTTTTGAAGTTTTTCGAAGACGTGGATCTGATCCTCAAATACTGGAGCAAGACCGTCATTCTTCCCAGTATTGCTTGACGCTTCTTTTTTATCGCCGTTTTGCACCGGCCGCTTTGGGCAGGCACCGGCTGGCGTCCTTGAGCCGCTCGGCTACGTCCATCCACCCCATATAGGCGCTCATTGCTCGAAGAACGATCAGATTTCTTTTAATTTCCTTGGCGAGAAGCGTTTGTATTTCTTTTTCGTCGGGATCCGCTGCCGTGCGCCCGGAGCGGAATGGCGGGCGTTTCTTTGTAGGAGTAGGCATAAGCTTGCTCTGCGATAGATTTGGCGGATGGGGGTATAGTCGAGGCCTTGATCACTACTAATAGATCGACAGGGAGCTCCTATCCTCCGTTCGGGGGATGGACAGATGGTCAGGGCCATATTAAGGCATGGGTCATGGCTACAGCCACAGCGTGCGTTTTGTTGCTTACGCGCAACTTCCGGCAGCAGTGGTCCAAGTGGTTTTTGACCGTCGCTTCGGAGATCGACAGGATCGATGAGATTTCCCAGCGCGTTTTTCCTTGCGCCGTCCATGTGAGGATTTCCATTTCTCGCGGCGATAGCTTGAGGTGCGGCGTCGTTTTGGATTCCGGCGCCAGTGTAAGTATTCTTTCGTGGATGTAGGTGCCCATCAGGTGGACTATGTGCCGGGTGCGCATGAAAAGTTTTTCGAATTCGATTTCTTTCATATCGTTGGTGACCGACAGTTTGCCCAGCGCCTTTCCGGGGCCGTGGATAGGTACGCTTGCTCCGGAGCGGATGCCGAAGACGGTCGCTTCGTCGAAGATGGTGCGCTGGGCGGCGGTGATGCGCGTGCCGTTTATGAGCGGCGCCCACGAAAATGGCCGCAGGATGCTGGCGGCCATGCTGGGGATGATATCGACGGTCGCGTAGTTTTGTTCGATGTAACGCATAACCCATTCGCGCGGATAGTTGGATATGAAGATCGGCGCGCGCGGGCCGCGCTCGGGCAGGAGCAGCCAGTAGGTGAAGTATGTGTAACCCAGTTTTTCCAGATGCGGCGACAGGGTTTTGTGGATGCCTGTCAGGGTGTCGCAGGAATCTATATCGGCGATAAATGAATCTAGCTGTGCGATGGTATTCATATGGATAAACAATTCGGACGGGGCTTAATGAAGCATCGTCATGTTAGCATATAAAATTTTGGTTTTAAAATCCGTATGAAAGGGTCTGAACGCTTGCGGGGGAGGCACGCCCGGATCTTTTTCACAAGAGATATGTTTCGTTTTGCCCGGCCAGGTAACGTCAGCGGGCTCGCGTTTTTTTGTAACTTTGTTTTGATTGGTTAAATGATTGTTTGCGATTGGGAAATAATATTGATGGTTTGGAATTAAGAGATGGGGACTCAATGATTACAGTAAAACATGCATCGGCGAGGGTGTTCTCGCTTTTGGCCATAGGGGTGTGCTTGGCGGCGCTGTCCATGCATTCCTCTTGGGCTAAGACGGTTTTGAGCCCGACGACTTGTCCGGCGACCAACGCAAAACAGATCAATGCTGCGCTCAAAAGCGGCGGCGTCGTTCATTTAAGCGCAGGAACCTATCTTATCGACGACACGATCGTTCTCAATTGCGGAACGACCCTTGAGGGAGACAGGGGCGCGGTTATCAAGGTTGCTTCCAATGTCAATTGGCCTCAGGGCAAGAGCATTATCAAGGGCAACAATGTCAAGAACGTTCGCATCACGGGTTTCGAGATCGACGGCAATCGCGACAATAATATCGCGCCGTATTCGGCTTCGAATGCCTGGGGGCACAACTATTACATTATGTTCGCTCTCTCGGGCGTGACCAATGTCGAGATCGACAACATGTATCTTCATGACAACTGGGACGATATCATTAATGCTGCGAATTCCAAAAACCTGAACATTCACGACAATATTTTCCGCCGCCCCGGCCACGATATCGTGGCGATCACCGATACCGGCACGACGTTTGTGAGCAATAACTGCATGCGCGTTTTCGGTAACAGCGGCGCACGCGCCAACAAAAACTCGGGGCCGATGTATGTGATTAACAACAACATCACTCGCGAGACAAACGATACCGGTTATGCGGGTATTGAGGTGAAAACGGCGAGCGCGTCGGTTTATAACTGCAACAATACCATCGCTAACCTGCCGATGAACATTGCGCTGGTTTCGGGCGGCACCATCCACACGGGCGGCTGCCCCATTTCGCCAGCAGTTGCGCTGAGCGCTTCGTCCTGCAATGTTGCCGATCTTGCGAGCACATCTTCGTCAAGCTCCGATGCGACTAGCGGTTCGACATCCTCTTCGCTCTTTACGGACAGCGACGATAGCGACAGCTCTTCGTCCAGCTCGAATAGCTCGGACAGCGACACCTCTTCGTCGACTTCCTCGGTCAGTATTCCGGCAAGCCTTCATTTGATCGGTGGGTTCCGTGCAAAGACTTCGTCAGAAATGGCTGCTTTGGCCAAGGTCGGCGGCAATGTTGTGATGAACTACAATTCCGTTACCGGCGGTTTGAGTGCCAAGCACAACAGGCTTCTTTCCGATGTCGCCAAGGCCAAGAAACTCGGCCTCAAGATGATCGACGATATTCCTCATCAGATTATCTCTCAGTATCATAAGGACTGGGATATGGATGCGGCTGTTTCCTCGATGACGAC
>JAQUUS010000056.1 GCA_028693775.1 Alphaproteobacteria bacterium
GCAGAAACGGCGGCTTGCGCCGCTGCGGTTTCCTCTTCGGTCTCGGCGAGTTCGCTCTGGTAGGCCCGCATCTCTTCGGCATAGGCCTCGGACGACATCTCGGGTTCGTTGCCATCTTCGCCTTCGGCGTCCTCGGCTTCGTCAATTTCGTCGTGCGGACGGTCCGCCATCGGAATTCGGAAATAGTCAGGATGAATTTCGCTGAACGGTAGAAATCCGTGGCGGTTTCCGCCGTATTCTACGAACGCCGCTTGCAGCGACGGTTCGATGCGGACAACTTTTGCAAGGTATATGTTACCCTTAAGTTGTTTTTTGCTTGCGCTCTCGAAATCGAAATCTTCGAGACGGCGATCATCGACAATAGCAACACGCGTCTCTTCCGGATGCGTTGCATCCACCAACATACGCTTAGTCATTTATTTCTCCCGCCGATACGTCGCCGAAAAGGTGAGTTCGAACCCTGTGGCGCCAGAATCGGCAAATTGGTTGTCTTTATCCGAAGTGCCTTTAAAAGCGAGGGCATTCGGGCTCTTTGCAGGTCCCTGCTCGTCAGGAGCTTTTTAGGCCTGCGCTTATAGGTTTGACCGACAGAGAGGATAACTTCTTGAATATCCTGTCTTTCAACCCGGTATGTGAACCTTTCTCATACGGGCGGCCGGTGCGTGCATCATAATCATAACCAACACCAAGAGCAACCTTGTTTTTTCACCCATTCCCCCTACCATTGCACCAGCGGTCGATTTTACTATTCTTATTCATGTAGTTAGCTTATCTTGCCGCACGTCGCTTTTGTTTCCTTTCGAGGCCCAAAGCTTCGATTGGACCTTTTTTGGGGATCTCATTACCTTCATCATGCCGTCCAGCTCTTCTCCCACGAAACTCAATTCTCTGGCGGCTCATGGCCTCGACCATCCCGGCAATCTGTTTCTTCTCCGCAAGAAAGAAAGAAAATTGCTTGAGGGATTCGAGACCTCTCTGGCTTCGAAAAAAGAGGCCATCGAGAAAATAAACAAAAATGTTTCGGATATTGCTTTCGATGTCAGGGACCTCCCGTTTTCAGGCGCAGGCCCCTGCACCAAAAAAGAATGCCCGAACTGCGATTTCTGGAACAGAATTAAAAAAAACCCGCGCAGTGCGTTTTCCCGCTCCAAAACGGACACCCGCGGATATGAGGACGTTTTGCTCGAAACCAGGGCCGATGTCGCCGTTTTGCAAAAAGAGTTCGACGATTTTTTCCTCTCCATGCTCGACGAATTCGAAAAACACTCCGGCAAGGATTTCAAAAAAGCATCGGGCGGCCTTTTGGGCCGGACCCTTTATACCCTGCCCCTTTTTTTTGACACGCTCGATCAAATCGACGACACCCTGACGTTTCTCTCCCTCCAGCCGCCTTCCTCACCTTGCCTGAAAAACAGGAAATGCCGCTCGTTGGGGCCGGAACTTTAGATTCCTTTAACCAATTCGCTCGCCGCTGCGTCTGAGATCTAACGCTTTTTGCGAAAAGGATTTCCGGGCCGGGGCGGGCGACTTAAAAGTTTAACAACCATTTCCGTGATATAACTGGACTGTATTTTAAGAATTTTTTCGTTTGCGAAGGAGTCTCTTATGAGCATCGCATCCTTTTTCAGAAGCGTTCGCACTGCCCTCACGGAACAAAAAAAAGATCCGGATCCCATTCTTGCGATTATGCCCATTCCGGAACACAAAATTTCCGTTCCGGAGATCATGAAAACCGCAAAGGAAAAAACCGCCGCCGCCTATGCGGATCCCACGGGCGAGGCCGGGCACATGCTCGTTTCCTACTGCCTCAAAAATATGGAAACCGTCGCGACAGATCAATCGCCGCTTCTCGCTGCGGATCTGGTCAAATATGCCCTGAAATTTAGCGATCTGGCAGAAACCGAAAAGATTATCGGCAAATCGAGCCCGATTCTCGCAGAAATGGCCCGCGAAAAATTCTTGCGCCGCTGGCCCAACGACTACAAGGAGGAAACTGCAGGCGAGGTTAACGATTTGCTCGGCAGCTTCCTTTTCAGGGCTGAGAACGATCCCGATCTAAAGAAAAAGATCGTCGATACGTTTGTCCCCATCCTTCCCGATCTCGTCGGCGAAAAAGGCAAGCACTTTCTCGACGATCCGGAACGGCAACTCACAGACCGCGCCTCTCCGCTCGTTTGCGCCATGAAGACCCTTATCGGTTCCGCCTATCGCGTCACGTCGATGTCGGTCAAGGAGGACTATGTCCGCACGGGGCCTCTCTTCGTCGCCGATCGGGACTCCATGACCGTGACCACGGGCGAGGAAATCCCGGAGGAAAAAGCCTACGTTGTCGAGGGAATCCGCGAGGCCTTGCGGACCCTCAACGACAGGGATCCCGAGATGGCCGCCTATATGATGCGACAAGGCATTCCCAACGATTTGTTCGGCAAGACGGCGGGAATCTCGGATCGCATGTCGCCAGAAGAGGCCACAAAGCTTTTCGAAGGCACTTTGAACGGCCCGGGCAGCACTACGAAAGTTCAGGCCCCTGCATTGACGCCGGGCGGCTGACCTCAGCGCTGCTTGACGACCTTCTTTGCGATCTCGCGGAGGATATCCTTGACGCCCGTGTGGGCTACGGCCGAGATAACGTGAATCGGTTTCTTCGTCACACGGCGGAGCGCGGCGATTTTCTTTTTGATTGTTTCCTTGTCCAGCGCATCGCACTTGTTGAGCGCGATAATCTCGGCCTTGCGCGACAATCCTGCGCCGTACGCCTTGAGCTCGGCACGGATCGTTTTGTAATTCTGGACGACATCCTCATCGGTCGCGTCGATCAGGTGCAGCAGGACGCGGCAACGTTCGACGTGGCCCAGAAAACGGTCGCCGAGGCCATGGCCTTCGTGCGCGCCTTCGATAAGGCCCGGAATGTCGGCAAGCACAAACGAGGCGCTGTCGCCTTTGTCTCCGACGCTCACGACGCCGAGATTCGGCGATATCGTTGTGAACGGATAATCCGCAATCTTGGGCTTGGCCGCCGTGCAGGCGGCGAGGAATGTCGATTTCCCCGCGTTGGGAAGGCCGACAAGCCCTGCGTCCGCGATGAGCTTGAGGCGCAGCCAGACAACTCTTTCTTCTCCGGGGTAACCGGGCGTGAAATAGCGCGGCGCCTGATTGGTCGACGTTTTATAGTGCGCGTTGCCGAAACCGCCGTCGCCGCCTTTTAGAAACGTGACGCGCTGGCCGGGTTCGCTCAGGTCGTAGAGAACCGTTTCCTTGTCTTCGTCGAGGATTTGCGTGCCGACAGGCACTTTTAAAACAGCGTCTTTTCCCTTCAGGCCGGAACGGTCGCGCCCCGCGCCGCCTCGCCCGTTGCTCGCCGCGTAGTGCTGCTGGTAGCGGTAGTCGATCAGCGTGTTGAGGTTGCTTGCGGCTTCGAAAATCACGTCGCCGCCCTTGCCGCCGTTTCCGCCGTCGGGTCCGCCGAACTCGATGTATTTCTCGCGGTGGAACGAGCAACAGCCACGGCCTCCGGCGCCGCTGCTCACATAGATTTTGGCTTGGTCGAGAAATTTCATGGTTCGATCTTACGGGTCGTTGCTGGATAAACGGTTAATGCAGCCTGAGCTGCGCATGCTTGAAGATGATCCGCCTAAATTCATCCGGATCGACTCTTTTTGCAATCCCCGAACCGGTGCACACATCGAGGCATGCATTCTCGAAGTTCTGCGCAACGGATTCGATTTTTTCGGCGCTGTCTTTTTCGGGATCGAGCGTTTGGATGGCGGACTGCGCACGGCCAATCAGCGTTTCCATCGGCTGCTTCCATTCAGGCGACGCCAGCTTGGCGATCGGCAGGCCGCTGACGCGGGCCTCATCGAGGTTATTCTCGTAGATTGCAAGGCTGGTTTCGACGGCCACGTCCAGCGCCCAAGGCTGCATCACACTCATGTTCATATACAGCTTGCCGTCCTTCTTGTAGATGTCGGTCGGCCGACTGGTTCCAACGATATGAAAGGTCCGCGTCTGCCCGACAATCCGTTCGACACGGCTCTTCTCTCCGTCGGCGTCGTATTCGGTGACGGTTTCCTTTACGAGATCGTATTTGAAATAACCGCCGCTATAAACTCCGGGGAAAAGGATTCCCGCACGGTCAAGGTTATCGAAAAAAATCGCTTCTCCCCTGTCCTTCGGCATCGTAAAAACGCCAAACCCCGGCGCTTCGGAATCGCACGGAAGCACGTCCACTTCGGGAAGGATGCCCGTCGCAGCAAAGACAAACGCAATCTTGCGCGCCGCAAATTCGGTTTCGGCAGGGTCGGGCTTTTTATTTTCGTCCTGGCGCATTTTAAATGTCCGTTCGAAACAGGTATAATTTAAATCAACGCGTTAGCATACTAACCTCAGCCCCTTTGTTAAAAGGCTTTATTTAGTTTCGTGGCCTTCTCTGTGCGAGGACACCCGGAAGAAAAATCCCCTTGTTGCAAAACAAAAAAATGCAGCCGGGTTTTCGCCCGGCTGCATTTTTTAACTCTGTGGTTACGCTTACTTCTCGCTCGCGACGACCGAGACGTAGGTGCGGCCGCTCTTCTCGCGGAACTTCACCGTTCCCTCAACCTTCGCAAACAAGGTGTGATCCTTGCCCATGGCGACGTTCTCGCCCGGGAAAACCTTCGTGCCGCGCTGGCGAACGATGATGTTACCGCCAATCGCTTTTTGATCTCCAAACAGCTTGACGCCAAGACGGCGGCCTGCGCTGTCGCGTCCGTTGCGGGACGATCCGCCTGCTTTCTTGTGAGCCATGATCCTCTCCTTAAGCCTTGATTCCCGTGATCTTCAGGACTGTGAAGTCCTGACGATGATTGTTTCTGCGGCGATAGTTCTGGCGACGCTTCTTCTTGAAGACGATCAGCTTGGCGCTGCGCTTCTGCTCGACGATTTCTGCCGAGACCGAAGCTCCCTTCACATGCGGGGTTCCGACAGACACTTTGCCGTTGTCGCAAACCATCAGCACTTCGGCGAGGTCAACCTTCGCCTTCGCTTCGCCCGGGAGCTTTTCAACCTGGATAACGTCACCTTGGGCAACTTTGTATTGCTTGCCGCCGGTTTTGACCACTGCGAACATGATTTCTTGCCTTCTAAAATAATTAACGCGCTGTCGTTCGTTTCTGTTTCGGAACGCAGAACCCGCGAAGGGGGGTTAATGAAGGAATCGGCGCCGATTGTCAAGGGAAAGCGTCTTTTTTTCATCCCAAACCCGGCTTTTCCGCCCGTTTAGCCTTTTCCCTCAGACCGGCGACGGCGTTAACTCTTTTGGGGCCCTTAAAAACGCTCCCGTTTGCCGGTGCACGACAACCGACCAATCTTCGAGCTCTAAAAGCTCTTTTCCGGGCACGAGCGTGTAGGTTACCCGGTTTTCGCTCATGTTGTACCTGCCGACCCTTTTTGCGGGACGCACGAAGTGAGTCGCGCCGGGGAGTCCGTCGACCAGCTCTTTTGTTTTTTCGTCCGTTTGCGCCAATTGTTCCGCTTGCTTGCGCGTCAGGATGTCGTCCGCCGAAGCCGCAAAATAAAACCGGATTTTTTGTTTTTGGACTCCGTCGTCCGACTCGAAAAGCACCTCGTAGCCGGGGTGCACGCTCGGCCCCGGAGAATGGAGACTCGAGCGCGGCTTGCCTTCGTCGATCATCTCTTGCTCGATCAGGCAACTTCCGACTTCTTCGATCGCCTTCTTGAACGGCTTTCCCGCCAGCGCATCGATCGGGATGGGGTCTTCGAAGGACGCATTGACATGCCAATAGGGCCGCTCGCTCGACAAACAAAAAGACAGGTGCCGATAGGAATACGTTCCGGTTTTTCCGGCCTGCGCAGCCTCGGCCTCCCGGGCAAGCTCTTCTTGCAAAAAAAGGGCGCCCTTTTTGGAGAGAGCCCTCTTCATTGACTTGTCCATCAGGCCCATTTTGCCTCAGCCTATCGTAAACTGCGGCTCATGGAATTTGCCCTTGGCGTAATACGTCTCGCCCGTCGCCCTGTCCACGACGCGGTCGCTCGGCGCTACGGGGAAGAGCGCTTCGACGCCGGGGGTCTTGTATCCGCTCTCCTTGATGTGAACCACATAGCATGCCGCTTCGGGGTTTTCTCTGACGACGTTTACAAACCGCTCCGCCTTTTCGCGCTCGGCTGCGGGTAATACGTTTTTCCATATCAGCATCTTCGAGGCGGCATCCATCGCCTGTGTGCGCGTCAGAACGTTTTCTTCCGCCGCTGCAAACCAGACCGTTCTTTCTTTTTGCTTGCTGCCGTTCTTGTAGTGAACGTTGATGCCCACCACGTCACCGGCTTGCGGAACGCGCTCGCGCAGGAGCCGGGCCGCATGAACCGGCGCCAGCTTTTCTGTGCGGCTCAGGCCCTGGGCCTGAAGCTCTTCCAGCTCATACGCCTTGGTGTTTCCGCCCACGGCGCGCTCGTTCACGACCGCAAATGACGACGGGTCGAAACGGTTGAAGGAAAACAGTGTGACGGGTTGTTCTTTCTTGCCTTCGGGCGCAAGTCTCGAAAGCTCTTTGAGGTTCAGATCTTTCCAGTCGCCCAACAAATAGGGAATGATTTCTTCGGATGAAGCTTGAGAGAGGGTTTCCATGTACAATCTCCACGCTGACTAATGTTTCTTTTGAATACATTAGGCGTAGCAAACTGCGATCCGTTTATCTAATCAAAACATTACTTTCAGGCCAATATATCTTTTATTAATTACAAGCCGTTAGGCTATTTCTTTGCCTCGATCCGGCGCGGGGGTGTGCCGGATAAGCCAGATCACCCCGAAAAGATCGTAGGTTCCCCGCACCGCACGGCCCAGAAAATCCGACTTCGATACGCCGTGCGCACGCGGACGGTCGTTCACCGGCGTGAAGATGCATTCGTGGCCATACAGCTTCAACAGCGCAGGCATGAACCGGTGCAAGCCGCTGAAAAACGGCAGCTCAAGATAGGAATCGCGCGGGAAGACCTTGAGGCTGCATCCCGTGTCGGGGCAGTTGTCGTTGAGCAGCGCTTTGCGGATTTTGTTCGCAAAACGGCTTGCGAGGCGCTTGCCCAGCGTATCGCGACGGTTGACCCGGATGCCGCCCACCAGAACTTTGCGGTCCCTGCCCTCCTGCCATGCCAGATCGAGCAACCGAGGTGCATCGACAGGGTCGTTCTGGCGGTCGCCGTCTATGGTTAAGATCCACGTCGACCGCGCACGGCGAATTCCGTTGCGGATCGCCGCGCTCATGCCCAGCCTTTGCCCGTGCTCGATGAGCCGCACGTTGGGGTTCTTTTGCTTCGCTTGCTTGACTTCTTCCGCCGTCGCGTCCGCGCTGCCGTCGTTGACGCAGATGATTTCGTAAGATTGGCCAACCGGCGCATAGGCGGTCAGGGCCGCGACGATCTCGTCGATCAGCGGCTGGACGTTGCCGGATTCATCGAATAACGGGATCACTACCGAGATTTGCGGGCTGGTTTCGGACACGGGTTCGCTCTTTCAATTAACGATAAATTTCTCTCTTTTCTGGCCGAATTCCCCCTAAAAAACCAGCAGGAAAAACTTTTTCCCACAAAGTTTTTGCATTTCATCGGCTTTTTGGCTAGTTTGCGCCTCCTTACATGGCCTATAGTGCTTTTTTGGCCATGTTCGTTGCGCCCGTAGCTCAACTGGATAGAGCATCTGACTACGAATCAGAAGGCTGGGGATTCGAATTCCTCCGGGCGCGCCACTAAATCAAGCACTTAGCCAAAAATCAAAATCCCGCGAATCATTCAGGAAACACCCAGGAAACACCGCACATAAAAGTTCCTGCTAGTTAGTGATGCGTTGTGACCGCCTGTTGAGCTAAATTATTCCGAGCATTTAAGATCTGTGATTATCGGCGGACCATGCGAAAATAGGCTCCAAAAGAGCCGTAAATTCGGAATAAACATGGAAGAAATCCTCGCAAAATTGAAAGAGGCGGTGGAAGCCAAAGCTTGCGCAACACAGCAGGAAGCAATCGCGTGGCAAAAACTCGCGACCGCGCTGGATGCATATGGAGCAAAAGAAGCTCGAAATCGAAAAGCTTTTTCGGATTTGGAACAGCAGAACGTTCAGTCACGCAGCCCCACTCTTCTGACAACAAAGCAAGC
>JAQUUS010000057.1 GCA_028693775.1 Alphaproteobacteria bacterium
ATACGCGCTGCCGCTTCCCAGCCGATTGCGTATTTGGGCGCGGTTTTCGTGACGAGGGAAATGATGTCCATCGCCTGCTTTTTGTCTCCGCTGTAACTGACAATCTGCGCAAGGCGAACACGCGCCGCGCTGTTGCCCGGGTCCAGATCGATGAGCTTTTTGATGGTGTCGATGGCTAAATCGGCATGGTTTTGCGCAAAGTAGGTTTCGCCGAGCAAAAGCATCGCTTCGCGGTCGTTCGGCGCATTGCGCAAAATGGAGCGAAGATCGGAAACCGCATCTTCGTAGTATCCGTTGATGAAAGCCAGATTGGCTTTGACCAGCAAGGCCGAGCGGTTATCCGGCTCTTTGGACAAGACGGTCGTGATAAGCCTTTTGGCCGAATCCTGATTGCCCCGTTTGATATCGATGCGCGCAAGGAACGTCCGGGCGTTAAGTCCGGGAGGGTTGTTTTCTCTGCGCTCAACGATCTTGTTCAAAAGCTCGACTGCCTTTTCCATGGAATCGTTCGAGGCGTAGAGGTCGGCAAGCCAGAAATAGAGATCGTCGTTCGAAGGATAGTCTTCTATCAGTTTCTTTATCTCGGCTTCGGCGACATCGGAACTCCTATTTTTGTTCAGAAATACAACAAGCAGGCGCTTGAAATCCCAGTTTTTCGGACGCTCTTTTACGCTATCGCGCAAAAAGGCTTCCGCTTCGTCGAGCATCTTGGCGTTGACGTATATCGATGCAAGGTCGGCTCGGAACTCAGCCGTATCGGGCTTGAGCTTGAAGACCGCCGTGTAGGATTCGGCTACCTTGGGAATGTCTTGCGCTTTCTCATACAGCATCACGCGCAGCAAGGCCAAGGCAAGGTTATCCGGGTTGCGGCCAATGCCTTCGTTGATTGTTGAGATGGCCTTGTCGAATTGATTCTGCGCTGAATAGGCCCCCATGAGCGCCGAACAAGCGGATACGTTTGTTGGATCGAGATCCAACGCCTGACGCGCTTCTATTTCGGCTTCGTCAAATTTCTTTTGCCTCAGAAGAAGCGCCGCAGCAATCGCATGGGCCTCTGCATTCTTCGGATCGTCGGCAAGAGCGGCCGATATTCTTTTCTGGGCTTCTTCGTGCTGGCCGGCGGCCAGGTAGTATTGCGCAACTTTCAATGCGGCCGGGTAGTAACGCGCGTTCTGCTGCTCGGCTGCCATATAATTCGAAAAGGCGCTCCGCAAATCGCCCTTCTGCTCATCCACAAGCCCTAACCGGTAATACGGCTCCGCATGGGTCGGCTGGAGCTTGAGCGCGTTTTTATATTCGACGCGCGCTTTGTCCAGCTCGCCCTCTTCCATAAGCGCATTTCCGCGTTTGATATGGCGCGCTTCCTTCTGTTGGTCATTGTCACATCCGGCAGACAAAAACACCACGCTCAGACAGGCGACGAGGGTCAGGAGTCTTTTTCCGATTTTCATTTTTTACCTGCGAATACAAAAGGAACACCCATGCCAAGTTACTGAAACGCATGACAATCCGCAATACATCAATTTTAAACGGCTTCAAGGGGTTCCGGGCTATCCCTGCTCCGCGCGACCGTAATTGTCAGCATAACGAACAATATCGTCTTCGCCGAGATAGTCGCCGGACTGAACTTCGATCAGATGCAGGTCGATGATGCCGGGGTTTGTGAGGCGATGCGTGGTTCCTTTGGGGATGTAGATCGACTCGTTGGGAAACAGCATTTTTTCGATGTCCCCACACTCAACCTTGGCCGCGCCTTCCACGATGATCCAATGCTCGGCACGGTGGTGGTGCATTTGCAACGACAAGGATCTGCCAGGCAGGACAACGATATGCTTGACCTGAAACTGCTTGCCTTTGGCAAGGCCTTCGTACGATCCCCACGGCCTGCGCATGACGGCATGGTTTTGGGTCAGATCGGGAATAGCCTGCTGGACTGCCGCGACCAGATTTTTGACGCTTTGAGTCTTGGACCGGGGCGTCACAAGCACTGCATCGCGCATGGCTACGACGGCGACGTCTTCCATTCCCAAAACGGCCACGGCAGGGCCTTCGGAACGGACATAGGAATTCCGGGTGTCGACGGAGACCACCGAACCCAGCGTTACGTTGCCGTCATTGTCTTTATCTGTGCTTTGCCACAAGGCTTGCCAGGACCCGACATCGTTCCATTCCATGGAACAGGGAACGACGGCTCCCCGCGAAGTGTTCTCCATGATAACCCGGTCGAACGGCTCGTTGGGCATGTCCCGATAGGTTTCGGCGTCAAGCGAATAACCGCGCGGATCTTTTATGCCTTTATCCAGCGCTTTTTGAATCTGCTTCACAAGATCCGGAGCCAGCCTCTTGGCCTCACGGACAAGCGCACGGGGGGAATACAGAAAGATTCCGCTGTTCCATAGTGCGCCGTCGGCTATTAGCGCCGTTGCTGTTTTGACATCGGGCTTTTCCTTGAAGGAAGAAATACGAAGCACATTTTCGAAAGACAACGCGTCGCCTTTCAGGATGTAGCCGTATCCCGTTTCGGGACAATCGGGCTTGATACCGAACAAGACGATATAATCGTCCTTGGCGGCGCAGACCGCTTGCAATAAAGCCTCTCGCCATGCTTGCGGGTCGCCGATAACGTGATCGCTCGGACGCACCAGATGCAGCGCATTGGGGTCCGTTTCGGACAATGCCGCGACAAGGGCCGCAGCTGCGGTATTTCTGCCCACGGGTTCGAGGAAAACGGCTGCGGGAGTTATATGCGCGGCCTCCAAGGCGTCATGAATCAGAAACTTGTGCCCTTCGTTCCCAACAATCGCCGGGGGTAGAAACAACTCGGCATCGCTACAGCTTTTGAGGGTCGAGGTAAACAGATTTTCCTCACCCGTCAGGGGAATAAACTGTTTGGGCGCTTTGACGCGCGAAACAGGCCACAGACGGGTTCCCGAACCGCCGGAAAGGATAACGGGACGTATTTTGATGGTTGCCACGTTGCACCACGCTTTCATTCTACAGGGACATGTTACCAGCAGTTATTCAGGACCGTCCCGATGACATTTGCACGGCTTAACGAGCCGAGACAACGCTTAAGATCTTCAGGCTTTGTCACCCCGTCCCGGACAACGACGAGCACAGCGTCAATCTGGGGCATGAAGGCGACCGGATCGTCCTGAAGAAGAACCGGCGGGAGATCGTAGATAACGATGCGGTCAGGATACCGGTTTTTAATTTCCTGCGCCAACGAAATCATTTTTGGCGAAATCAACAGCTCGGACGAATTATCGAGCGACGATCCGGCAGGTAGCACGCTGACTCGTTCGAACGAAGGCCGGGTCAGGCAATCCTTGAGCGGCTTGTCGTTTTTAAGATAGTCCGTCAGTCCATATTGCGTTTTGAGGCCAAGATACTGATCGAGGCTTGGTTTCCGCAAATCAAGGTCGACAAGCAATACGGATTGCTTGAGATCAAGCGCAATGCTGATGCCGAGATTGACGGATACCGTCGTTTTGCCGTCCTTGTAATTTGGGCTTGTGATCGCGAGGGCTTTGAAGCCGGACGCTTTCATGATCTGCAAAACCTTCGTGCGCAATTGGCGATAGACGTCCGCCTCAGGCGAACGCGTACGGTGCGCTACGATGCGGTTTTGCTCAAGCATCCCTTCGTCCAATTCCTGAGAGTCCGAAGCCACAATCGGCGCGGCGCCTACACTTGCGGACACGAGTCTCTCACTTCGCTCCGCCTGCTCTGCTTCGAGCGCGGCACGCTGTTGCCTCGATTTTTCCAGTGCTTTTTCAAGTCTATCCATAAGCTATTCTCCGGCAGCGATCAGGGCTGCATATTCTTTTTGAAAAAATCAGCGAACGTCGCCGCCGCCTTTTTGCACTTTCCGACATATTCACGATCCGGATCGACACGATCCAGTACGCGAGATCCATATACGGAAAAAAGATTCAAACCCGCGCGCTTCATGCGGAAGTATGCGGAATTCTTGATCTCTTCTTTTGTATAGATATGCGGAATTTCAACGAGCGGAAGTGCGCCGATCGCATGCCCAAGCATCCTTGGGCCGACAATTGCGCCGCTTAGCAATTGCGCTGCCACTACTGCGGCCAAACCACAGAAGATCGAAGCGACAAGGCTGGCCAAGAGAAGAAGCTTCCGCCTGGGCTGCGTATCCATCGGCAATTCGGGAGGATTGACGAGGCTCAGCCGCTCTCCCTTCCGGTCCTGTTCAACCTGCGTGTGCATATCCGCGATCATTTTCTTTTCCTTGATCTCGCGGTAGCGTATTTGCGCGTTTTCATAATCGCGAGTCAGCGCGGCAAGTTCTCTTTCAGCCTGCGGATTCTGCACCAGCACTTTTTGATAATTATCCAGCTGGGTCTGTATGTCGGCGCGCTGGGCTGTGAGCGACTTGCGCTGCTCTTCAAGAATGTGGAACTGGGCAACCAATTGCAGATAGGCAGGATTATCGGCATCTTCGATGATGCCGTCGCCGTCCGTTCCGGGGGCTTGGGCGCTCAGTTTGCCCTCAAGCGTTCCGAGCTTGTTTTTCAAAGCCACAACGTCGGGATGCTCGGGGCCATATTCCTTTTGAGAGGTTTCCAGCTTGGTGCGGACATCGTCGATCTGCGCCTTCAACGAAGCCGACGATTTTACGTCTCTTTTGCGAACCTGCGCTTGAAGAGCCGCGATTTGATTGCGCACTTTTATGACATCCGGGTGCTCCGGGCCATATTGAGATGTCATAGCCGCATAATGCGATTTCAGGGCCTTCAATTCGGTCGTAGGCGTCGTCAGGGATTGGCCGTCAACGCTGACGCGCGAGTATGGGTCGGTTGCGACGAGCTGGGCTCTCAGCGCAGATAACGAGCCGGTGGTTGCCGTCAGCTGATTGTCGATGCCCTGAAGATTTTGCGATAATGAACTCGCAATTTGCTGGTTATATGCAAAATTCTCAGGACGGCTCAGACCGTTCTTTTCGTGATACTCGGCAATCTTCTTTTCCTGCTCGGTCAACGATGCCTCAAGGACTTCGATTTGCGTTCCGAAAAAGGCAGAGGTTTGCTGAGCTTCGGACCGCCTCGCTTTGAGGTCTTCGTCGAGAAATCTCGAAACGAGCTCGTCCGTTACCTGCTGACTGCGCAGCGGTTCGTGATAATCGAAGCTGACCCTGAACGCGATCATTCCTTCCTTACCCGAGGCCGCGACAAAATCCAGCTTGATTTTCTTTCGCATTCCGCTGGCGATCGCTGCAATCGGCAAAGATTTGCGCGAGGCCGGATATAGATTGAACTTGGTGATAATTTCGGCAAGGGTTCCGGTCGACAAAACCTTTTGCTGGATTTCGCTGATCCGGCGCTCAGCAGACGACGTTTTGTCGCGCTGCGCAGCGGGCGTCACTTCAGGCTGTTCGATTTGTATGGTCGCAGTCGATCTGTAATTGGACCACCTCGATACAAAAACCAGCGATAATGCCAATAATAGCGCCGCCGACAAGAAAAATATTTTCTTCCATCTGCGAAAAATTGCGATGCAATCGCCGAGCGTCAGTTCTTCCATTTTTTTCCCCGATCATTTCGATCGTTATTCAAACATCAATTTGCCTTACAGATCCCATTCCACGGGATGGTATGCCAGACCGATCGTCACGGCATGGTCCTCGGCATTTGTCGATTCAGCGACAAACGTCTCGTAACGATAGGCATATTGTGTGGTTATATCGAGGCAATCCGTAGCGTGATAGGACAGGCCTACGCTTCCTCCCGACAGAACTTCCGAACTTCCTGCGGAATAGACCTCATAGGAGGAATTCCTGTGATTTGCCGCATAGGTGAGCGTAAAGGACGGGTTGACATTGTGCTGCCCCTTCAACGAGACCGATGTCTGCAAGGCATCCTGACCGTTTCCGTTGGCGTTCTGCGACCGCACAGCACGCAAGACTATGCTGTCCTGCTCGGCGCGATAGGTCAGGCCACCGTCAAACACATAGTTCCAACTCCAATCGCTTACGACAGTGCCGTAGGCATACTGCTTGTTCGCCTGTACGCCTGCCGACGCATTGCCGGTAAGGCGTTCGGAAAAAATTCTCGTCCAGCCCAATGACGGGCTGAATGTATCGGAACGGCTGGCGTCGTTTCGCGATGTCTCATAACGATTGAAAGGGACGGACAACACAGCCGTATTGAATTCATCGAATTCATACCCGAAAGACGCCGATGCAGAATATGTGTTGTAGTTCTGGAGCAACGAGCTGTCATATCGCGACAAATTCCCGGATCCTGCAATGGAAACAGTATTTCCGGGCAAGGGCATGTAGCCGATGGAAAGCGAAGATGTCACACCCGTATGGCGAGCGATGCTGGAGGAATTGTCGTAGGAGCTTTCTTCGCTCGACCGCGTTGTGTCATACGTTGCCGCATGATTGGTGGAGACGCTCCAGCGACTGTTCTTTTTGCTATATCCCAGCGTTGCTCCAAGGTCAGTTGAATCGTACGACTTTTGGTTGGTAACGTTCTCGTCCAGCCGAACGGACAGCTTCAACGACGACAACGGCGTTGTATCGCTAAAAACCACTCCGGGGGTCGTCGTTGACATCCACAGAGCCCTACTGCCGCTTGTTGTTAACAATGGGTTAGACGACCAGGACGCTTTTTGCGAAACCGTCGCAGATACTTGTCCTGCGGCAGCAGGTGCCGCTGCAGCCAGGACAAATCCAAAAATCGCGGCGCTCAAAAGGACGCTACGTTTGAGGCTCTGCATATCGTAAACCCTATGAGCCATGTTTTAAAAGAGGCCTGCCGTCGGAACGATAATCACGTCGCCCGGCTGGAGGACGAAATCCCGATCCAGATTGTTGCCCGAAACAATGTCGCTATAGGGCACAGGAATGGCGTCGTCAGACTCTCCACGGTGCCGCATGATGATGATGGCGTCGTCATCGGCATAGGGGGTCAATCCGCCCGCCTGGCTCAGGGCCTGCATGGTCGTCAACTGACGGCCCAAGAGGATCTCTCCAGGTTTGTTAACCTGTCCGATCACGTTAACCGTATGTCCCATGGCGGCCTTTACCGTAACCGTTACGGTCGCATTGGGTATAAACTTCTTTAGTTTATGTTTTACAAGGGATTGCAGCTCGTCGAGGGTGCTCCCCTGCGCTTTAACCGAACCGATAAGGGGAAATGTAATATCCCCGTCGGGAAGAACCAGCACTTCGCGGTCCAAGCCTTCTTCTTTCCATACCGTTATTTGCAGAACATCGCCTGCGATGATCTTAAAGGGGGCCGCCTCGACGGAGGCCGCACGCGATACGGAGGGCATTGCGAGCAGTAATGCCAATAAAATCAATACCTTTTTCATTTTTTGCACCTGAGGTTTCGTCGTTTGCCGCATTATAGTTGCTTCTTGGACAGCAGCAACCATAAAACCTGCGATTGGCGGGCCTTTATACAGAATATCTCTACCGACACAAGCGTACTTGCGAGATTAAGCGGAGGCAGGTAAAAAATAGGTTTATGTACAACAAATTTTTCGGCCTGTCGGGGAAGCCGTTCTCGCTCCTCCCGGACGGTGAAGCTGTTTTTCCCAGCAAGCGACATCGCAGGGCCATGACGCTTCTTGAATATGGTATTGAATCCCAAGCCGGGTTCGTCGTCATCAGCGGCGAAGTCGGCGCGGGAAAAACGACCGTTGTCCGCCGCTTTCTCAAGAGCGCCAGGAGCGATCTGGTAATCGGCGTTATCGTTAATCCGAGCGCATCGACCGGAAAGTTGATGGACTGGATTGTCAACGCGTTCGAAATCAAGAAAAGCGGCTTGTCGGATACGGACCTTTACAACTCCATTGTCGATTTTCTTCTCGCGCAATACGCCCTTGGGAAGAGATGCGTTCTTGTCGTCGATGAAGCGCAGAACCTTACGCCTCCGATGCTTGAAGATTTGCGCATGCTCTCCAACGTCAACAACGAAAAAGACATGCTGCTCCAAATTGTCCTTCTGGGACAGCCGGAGTTTCTCGAAACCCTTAAAAAACCGGAACTCAGGCAATTCGTTCAGCGCATTACAGTCCACAGCCATCTCGATCCCCTGACGGCACCGGAATGCTCTGCCTATATTCGCTATCGCTTG
>JAQUUS010000058.1 GCA_028693775.1 Alphaproteobacteria bacterium
GTCCGTGATCGCCGCAGCCATCGCGAACGTCCCGGCTTCGATGCGGTCGGAAACAACCGTGTGCTCCGTGCCGTGAAGCTTCGTTTTTCCGACGATCCTCATGCGGTCGGAACCGATCCCTTCGATTTCAGCGCCCATCGCGACGAGGCATTCGGCGAGATCCGACACTTCCGGCTCCCTTGCCGCGTTCACAATCACGGTTTCGCCTTGAGCAAGCGCTGCCGCCATCATGATGTTTTCGGTCCCGGTGACCGTTACGGTCGGGAATATGATTTCGGCGCCGCGCAGGCCTTTGGGCGCGCGCGCTTCGATGTAGCCGTTGTCCAGCTCGATTTCAGCGCCGAACTTGCGCAACGCGCCGATGTGAAGATCGACAGGACGCGAGCCGATGGCGCAGCCGCCCGGAAGCGATACTCGCGCATGCCCGCATCTCGCCAGCAGCGGCCCGAGCACGAGGATGCTCGCGCGCATTTTTCGCACGAGGTCATACGGTGCAGTGATGCCGGACAGATTTATGGCCTTGAGCTCGACCTTCCGGCCGCCGAACGGACCAGCGCCCATTCCGTTAAGCCGGATGTCGACGCCGAGCTGCCCAAGCAGCTTGGACATGGTTACGATATCGACCAGATGCGGCACGTTCGACAAGGCCAGCGTGTCGTCCGTCAGCAAGCATGCGGCCAACAAGGGCAATGCCGCGTTCTTGGCTCCGCTGATCCGTATTTCGCCTCTGAGCTGCTGGCCGCCCGTTATTCTTATGCAATCCATCGTCTACTTGTCCTTTACCGCTCCGACGCCGCCGTTTTCACTGACTGTTTCTGAGGCTCGCGCCGTCTTCTGTTCCTTACGCTTGCGCAGGTTTTCTCGCAACGATTCGGCAACGCGCTCTTCGCGCGTTTGCGTCTTCTCGGAAGATTGCCGGAGATTCGTCGCCATTTCCTATCATTATAAGGTTTTAGCGCCTGATGCCAAGCTTATTGCGATGTGATATTAAGGCTAAACACAGCCTAACTTATTGAAAAAACTTATCAACATGGTCCCGCACAATCGAAAATCAGCGCCTTGACGCCGGGGTGCGCCTTGTTATGGCCGTTCGAGACATAGGCAACCAGCGAGATCGATATATAAAAGGCGCGCACAATTGCAGATAAACGTTTTAAGCTGCTTGAATTCGTTTATATTTCGGCACTGCGGATTTTTTGTATCAATTTTGTACTGCATAATAATTAACCAATATGTATCCACTATATTTTGCACAACTCGGCAAAAAGCCCGAATGCGCAAATTGTTTATATATAACAATGCATTGGTTCGCAGCCGCGTCTGTGCGCGTCGTTTCAAGGCCGTTTTATTTGCGTAACCGCCGGATCAAAGCACCAGAACGGACGGCCGCGCTTCGGATATGTGCCGCTTGGACAACTCAGGCACAAATTGCATTTGCTTGATCGCGGGCCAATGAGAACGGTTGACGGTTTCCGGCAGCCGGTCAATCGAGACCCACTCCGCCTTCCCTTCCTTCGTTTCCCATTCCTTCTGCGAATACAACGGATGCGCGTTCAATTGCTCGGGCCATTCGTAGCGCTGGAAATTCTGCCGGTAGGTTCTCAGGAACAACCTTTCGACTTCTTTGCCGGGCGTTCTCTTCATATAATTGCATTCGTGCGTGTAGGCATTTGTCGGACTCCCGCTGAACGGAAAGTCTGCGATCGTGTCGCTTTCGCTTGCCGACTTCGGCAGCATTTCTTCTTTCCATTCCCTCTTCATCGCGTCGAACAGATTGTGCTCGTGCTCTTTTACCGCTCCGCCCGGAAGATCGTAGAAATTGCTTCCCGCCTTTTTCACCATCAGCACTTCGTCGCCTCGGCGAACGAACGCGTAGACCGCCTGCCCTTGTTGCGTTCGGACGGGCGATACGGTCAGAACCAGATTCCCTTCGCGGGTCAGGAACAATTCGCGGCAATATTCTTTACCTGCCCATTTGAAACAATTTCTGAGATTCAGATTCTCAAACTTCAATTGCTGTTGCATTTTTCACCTGGGAATGATTTCCACTTGCGATTCAATCTCTTCTATTTCTCTTCGATATAGTCCCTTAATATGGCGCTCTCAAGTTCATTTTATGTCCCTTTTTGGTTAATGTTTTCCCAAAAATAACATTCCGGCCTATGGCGTTCCACGGCTCCCTTTGATACGCTTCGCCAAAGAAATAATCTTCGCAAAGGACGAAATATGCGTACTGTCATTGTCATTCCCGCACGATACGGCTCGACCCGGCTTCCGGGCAAACCGCTTGCCCTCATTGCCGGGCAAACCATGCTGCAGCGCGTCGTACAAATCGCGCAGGCCGCCGCAAAAGGGAATCGGGATATCGAGGTCGTTGTGGCGACGGATGACGAACGTATTGCAAAACATGCCGGAGAGATCGGCGTCGCGCATGTCATGACTCCGGAATCCTGCCCGACCGGGACCGACCGCGCGCAGGCTGCCGTGGCACAGCTCAAGGTCAGGCCCGATTTCGTTCTCAATCTTCAGGGCGATGCGCCGCTGACGCCTCCCGATTTTGTCAGCGCGATGATTGACGCCTTCGAGAAAGAACCTGCGGACCTTGTGACGCCGGTGACGCAGTTGAGTTGGGAGCAGCTCGACAAGCTCCGCGAAAGCAAGAAAACCACGCCCTTTAGCGGAACCACCGCGACTTTTGACGAAAAGACAGGGCTGGCGTTCTGGTTTTCGAAGAACATTCTTCCGGCCATGCGCAAGGAAGCCGATTTGCGCGCGAAATCGCCCCTGTCGCCTGTCTGGCGGCATATCGGGCTTTATGGATACAGCAGCGCGATGCTTGAAAAGTTTCCGTCCCTGCCCGAGGGCAAGTTCGAAAAACTGGAGGGGCTGGAACAACTTCGGGTTCTGGAGCACGGGTTCAGGATCCGTTGCGTGGCGGTGGACTATGCCGGGCGCGCCAATATGTCGGGCGTGGACAGCCCCGAAGACATCGCCCGCGCAGAAGCCCTGATCGCCAAACACGGAGAACTTTTGCCATGAAGACGACGCTGATTATCGCACGGCACGGGAATACGTTTTCGCCCGGCGACGTTGTGACCCGCGTGGGCGCCCGGACCGACATGCCTCTTTCGCCCAGCGGCCTCGAACAAGCGACAAAGCTCGGCCTCTATTTGCGCGAATATAATTTGCTGCCGGATATCGTGTTTACGTCGTCGCTTCGGCGCACCAAGCAGACGGCAGCTCAGGCTTTGGCGACTGCGGACGTGCAGTGCATGGCGAGCGCTATTTCCCTTTTCGACGAAATCGATTATGGGGTTGACGAAAACAAGCCGGAGGCCGAAGTTGTCGCGCGCGTCGGCGAGGCGGCACTGAAGGCTTGGGATGAGGACGCAATCGTGCCCAAGGGCTGGAATGTGGACGTCGAAGGGATCGTTCGCGGGTGGAAAGCGTTCGGGGATGAGATGCTTCGAGGCTTCGGAGGCAAAAAGATCCTCGTTGTGACAAGCAACGGGATCGCGCGGTTCGCACCGCATCTGACAGGCGATTTCGAGGGCTTCAGGCAAAGCCACAAGCTCAAGCTCTCGACCGGGGCTTTGGCCGTTTTGGCGCACAATAGGGCTTGGACGGTCGAGGTGTGGAACGTCAAGCCCTGAGACGGTCCGGCGTTAAGGCGTCATTAATATGTGTTTGGAAATGTGCTCGGTATAAACGGAGGCTTCCATGGAATATTATAAAACCAACGGCGATCTTTTCCTTCGCCTCGAACCGGGGGAAAAACTCGTCGAGACGCTTGTCGAGGTCGCCTCAAAAGAAAAGATCGAATTCGCAACCATCGTTTCGGGCGTCGGCATGATCGAAGGCCTCGAAATGGCATGGTTTTGTGTCAACGACAATAACTACGACACCTATCGCGTCGCGGGGACTTACGATCTGAGCTCCATTGCAGGCAATATTTCGCCCTTCAACGGCGCTCCGCGCACTCATGTTCATATCGTCGCAAACAGACCCGATTTCTCAACCGTTTCGGGCCACCTGATCGAGGCCAAAGCTCACATCACCATGGAAGTCGGCCTGCGGATCATGGACAATACGGGCTTCCGCCGCATGTCGCAGCCGGGCAGACCCGCAACCTTTATCACTCGAAAGTAATCCTATGTATCAAAACGCTCTCGCATGGCTTTCGGCCCATGTCACTTTGTGGACTTTTATCGGCCTTTTGGGGCAGGCTCTTTTTATGATGCGCTTCGTTATGCAATGGATCGCCAGCGAACGCGTCAAGCAAAGCGTCGTTCCCGAAATCTTCTGGTATTTCAGTATCGGCGGCGGCGCAATTTTGTTCATTTATGCCATCCATCAGGAAGACATTGTGTTCATGCTGGGGCAAGGGCTGGGACTCTTTATCTACTTGCGCAATATCTATTTCATTCACAGGCGCAAGAACGGGCAAGCAGCCGATGCCTGAGACTCTTTCGAAACTCAAGCGCGCTTTCTTTCCCGATAACGGGACACGGCTGGGCGCGGCCGCTTATGCCTTTCTCTTTTTGCTTTGCACGGCTTTCTTTTTGCCGGGTATCGCGTCCATGCCGCCAACGGACAGGGACGAGTCTTTGTTCGCTCAGGCCAGCAAGCAGATGATCGAGACAGGCAACTATACCGATATCCGCGTTCAGGACAAACCGCGCTACAAAAAACCCATCGGCATCTATTGGCTTCAAAGCGCAGCCGTTCGCGCGCTGAGCCCCGGACATCTCAACGAAATCTGGGCTTATCGCGTGCCCTCCTTTGTCGGCGCGACCGTGGCCGTTCTTATGACGGCGGCGCTGGGGGCGCTGCTCTTCTCTCCCATGGCGGGGTTTCTGGCCGGGGTTATGATGGCCGGGTGCGTGCTGCTTAACGTCGAGGCGCGGCTCGCAAAAACCGATGCCGCCCTGCTCGCTTGCATTGTGACGTCCATGTGGGGACTTGCGCGGGCTTATTTGCGCAAGATCGAGGGACTCGGCGTTCCGTTCGTTTTCTGGACGGCTTTGGCAATCGGCGTGCTTATCAAGGGACCGGTTATTCTTTTGCCGCTTTTCGGAACCCTGCTTTGGCTTTTCCATATCGAAAAATCCCTCATGTGGCTCGGCAAGCTTCGGCCTGTGAACGGCATCGTTTATGCCGCGGCCCTCATCGCGCCTTGGTTTATCGCCATTTCGATGCAGAGCCATGGCGCCTTTATGGAACAGTCGGCAGGTAACGATATGCTCGCAAAAATCTGGCAGGGGCAAAATCGCGGCATGCTGCCGCCCGGACTGCATTTGCTCGCTTTTCCGATTTTGTTCTTTCCGTTCTCTCTGTTCTCGGCCTTTGCCGCACCGGACGTTTGGGAAAACAGGGGCAAGCCTGCCGTGCGCTTCTGTCTCGGGTGGATCATTCCGACGTGGCTCGTTTTTGAGATGACGCTCACCAAGCTTCCTCATTACGTTCTGCCCACTTATCCGGCGATTGCGATTTTGACCGCCAAGTATTTGCTGGACGGGTTTCCTGTCGTGACGCGCTCCGAGGATCGCTGGCCGGTTATGGTTTCGGCGGGTATTTGGTTCGCTATCGGCGCGGGGTTCGCTTTTCTTTTCTCGGCCCTTCCCTCCTTCACCAACAAGGATATCTTCTTGCCTCAGGTCGCGGCGGCGGGCGTGCTTCTTCTCTCTCAGGGGCCTTCGCTCGGCGCTTATTTCGGCAACAAAATTACAAGCGCCGTTTTGATGACTTTTGCGAGCCTGACGTTCCTTACCATTACGTTCGCCTATACGCTTCCTCGCCTCGATCATGTCTGGATGTCTCGCGAGATCGTTCAGACCGTCGGCGATAACGCTCGCTGCGACTCTCCTCAGGTCGTGACGCTCGGATATCATGAGCCGAGTCTCATCTTTATGGCGGGAACCAACACGATTGTGGCAAAATCCAGCGCAGAAGCCGCCGAGGCCTTCCGTAACGGCAAGTGCCGCTTTGCCGTGATCGACGCGCGCCACAAGGACGAATTCCTCGGCCTTTTCAAGGACAATGCCGATAAACAGCTTCGCGAACTCAACGTTATCGAAGCTCTCAATATCGGCCGAGGAAAAAAGATTGAATTGACTGTGTTCAACCTTGAGGAGCAATAATAGACTCCTCGGCGACTGAGGGACGTGCCTATAACGTTTTTCGCACAGGTTTTTTTTGCGCGCCGGGTTTTTTGCGGACCGTTTCCCTCGTTCCGCACGCTTTCCCCTTCTGCGGTTTTTGGGGCTCTTGCGCTCTTGCGAACGCGATAACGATGAGGAATTGACGGTATGACGGTCGATGCTAGGACAATCAGGGACTGGGCCTCTTCTTTGGCAAGCGCCTTCATCAACAAGTTCCGCGCCGACCGGAAAACCGGGAAGACCCGTGCTTATTGGATCGGCGGATTCTTTGTCCTTGAACTTATTCTCATTCTGCTCACTGACAGGCCTCTGGCCGAGGCCATGAAGGCCATTAGCGACGGCCAATCCGGGTTTACCGATTTCTTTCGCAGCATCACAGATCTCGGAAAAGGCGCCGTTTATATCTGGCCCTGCGGTATCGCCACGATTTTCGGCGCTTTTATTTCGCGCGGCAAGGATATCCCAACGCGCTATCGCAAGTTCTTCGGCTATCTGGGAATTCATGCCTTCTTTATCTTCGGGACCGTTGGCCTTTCGGGCATCGCCGTCAATATCATCAAACCCCTTCTGGGACGCGCACGCCCACGCCTTTGGCTGACCGAAGGCGTTTACGGGTTCGATCCCTTCACTTTTTTCAATTTCCTCTGGAACAGCATGCCTTCGGGACATTCGACCACCGCCTTCGCCGTCGCCTATGCCTTGATCAAAATGTTCCCTTCCGCCAAGATCTTATGGCTCGGCTATGCCGTCGTTCTCTCCCTGAGCCGCGTTATTGTGGACGCCCATTATCTTTCGGACGTTCTGGCCGGGGCCGCTTTCGGATGGCTTGTTTCGGATGCCTTTTTCCGCTATGGGATGGGTCCGATTGCCAGAATTATTTTTCCCATTGACAAACACCTCTAGATGAGATAGGAAATTTCCATGACAAAAGACAAAGAAAACCTCGCCCCGGAGTGGGTCAAAAATCTCCGCCGCCTCATGGACGAACAAGGCCTCAATCCCCGCAAGCTTTCATTGCTCGCAGGGCTTAACGCCACCGCCGTTCGCGATATGATCGAGGGCCGCTCGCGGTTTCCCCGCTACGATACCGTTCAGGCTTTGGCCGACGTTCTCGGCACGACGCCTGCCATGCTTATGAGCAGCAAGAAAACAGGCGCGGAAATTCAGGCAAAAGGCGCTCCTTTCGGCCACAATATCGAAATCCTTGCCGAAATTATCGGCCGCTTGCAGGAAACCGCCACTGAACTCGGACGTGAGCTCAATCCGCGCGAATTCGCCGCCATGGCCGCTACCATTTATCGCCGTTTGCAGGATATGAGCGACGATATGTCTCACAAGAGCAGGCTCAGCTCCATTAAACCTCAGGTTTATGATTTGCTCGAATATGAAACGCTTCGGCACAAGAGAGGCAAGTAACAAAATTTCGGAGCTACCTAAATTGGGTAATTACTTTCTCTTTTTGGGTAGTTGTGTAATAAAATGAGGTACTTAGCTGATTTTTTCTTGAATTAGTTTCGCCTGTTTGTGCTAATGTAGAATTATTGAATTGCTTATTTTAGGTAGCTCATTTAGGTGAAACACTTTTTTAGGGGCGATATTATGGAAGACACGGGCGAAAAAATAGTCTTTCTGGCCAGAGAACTCCTCGAAGCCAGGGTTCCGGAAATTCCGGTCGCCAAAAAGACCACAACGATCACCATGACCTTCAAGACGTTGTGCTTCACCACCCTTCTCGCCGCTGCCGGAGGTACCGTGATCTCCACTTACGTTCAAGAACACAGCCGTCCCCTCAACAGGTATGATAAAATCGAGCTTCAGGCGCTCATTTTCTATACCTCTCGCATCAAGAATATCAGCGAGGAGATTTTGCGCCAGGAAGTCGAAAAACTCGCAGATGTCG
>JAQUUS010000059.1 GCA_028693775.1 Alphaproteobacteria bacterium
CAGTCCTTCGGATCCGCGCCCATTTTCTCGGCGGCATAAAGGAAAACGTCCGGAGCGGGCTTGCCGCGCGCAACCGAAGTCGACGAAAAGAAATTCGGCGCAAAGAAATCAAAAAGCCCGGTCGAGCGCAACTCGACCTCAAGGGTCGGCAAAGGCGTCCCCGAAGCGACGCAGCGCGGAATATCCGTCAATTCGCTCAACGTGTCGGCCATATGCGGAATGGGCTTGAGCATTTTCTCGAAAGCCTCGTTTTTCCTGCGGGCCATCTCGTCGCTGAGTCCCGGAGGCAAAGGCTTGCCGCACTCCCGCGCCCAGGCGTTATAAACGTTCTCCATGCCCGTGCCCGAAAAAATGGCATGATGCTGCCAAAGGCTGCGATTGATGCCGAGCAATTCCTTGCCGAGATCGACCTCGATTTGAGCGTGAAGAATCTCGGAGTCGACCAAAACGCCGTCGCAATCAAAAATAAGAAGGGCCATAAAAAGATCCTCTGCTATTGAGGACCCATCTTAGCAGCAGCCGCGTCCGAATTCAAAAGAAGGCGTAAGGAGCGAAAAACCGTTAATTTCAACCGGAAAAGCTCTCCGCAGCTCTGACAGCCCCCTGAATCAGAGGTTCCGGAAGGACCGCAAGAGCGACCATGGCGACCGAGGAAAAGCCGAGAACGAACCTGACTCCCCAGCCCGGCAAAGGATCGAGAGCCAGCAAAGGCTCGTCGAAATACATGACCTTGACGATGCGCAGATAAAAGAACGCGGCAACGACGCTCGAAAGAACGCCGATAACGGCCACAGGAACGAACCCTGTCTTCACGGCGGCAAGGAAAACGACATACTTCCCGAAGAATCCGGCGAGCGGCGGAATGCCCGCAATCGAAAACATCAAAACAGCCATGGCCAAAGCGGCCAAAGGATGGGTCTTCGAGAGGCCCGAAAGATCGTCGATGGAATCGACCGCCCGGCCCTCGCGGCGCAAGCACAAAACGAGCGCAAAAATGCCGAGCGTATTGAGCGCATAAATGGCGAAATAAATCAGAATGGCCTGAACGCCGCCCTCGCCCCCGGCCAGAAGCCCGACCAGCAGATACCCGACATTGGCGATGGAGCTATAAGCCAAAAGCCGTTTCAACCGGGTCTGTGCCAGCCCCGCAAAAGCGCCCCAAAGCATCGAAGCCACGGCGACGAACATAACGGCCTGATGCCATTGAGCCGACAGCCCGTCCATAGGCGACAGAACGAACCGGGTCAAAAGAGCCAAAGCCGCAAGCTTGGGCGCGGTGGCGAAAAAGGCGGTCACAGGGGTCGGAGCGCCGTCATAAACGTCCGGAGCCCACATATGGAAAGGCACGCCCGCAAGCTTGAAAACAAGCCCTGCGCCCACAAACGCCATGCCGATCGCAACGCCCGGATTGGAGGTTTCGCGCAACAGCGCCGAAAGGGAAGCAAAATCGGTCGCCCCCGCAAATCCGTAAATCAAAGACGCGCCGTAAAGCAGGACGCCCGAAGACAGCGAGCCCAAAACGAAATACTTCAGCCCGGCCTCCGTCGACCGTGAATCGTCGCGATTGAAAGCGGCAAGGACATAAAGCGAAAGACTCTGAAGCTCCAACCCGACATAAAGCGAAAGCAGATCGCTGGCCGAAACCATGAGCATCATGCCCAGCGTCACAAAAAGAATGAGAACAGGATACTCGGCCCGCGCATGCCCTTCTTTCTCGAAATAATCCCAGGACAACAGAACCGACAAAGACGAAGCGATAAGAATAATCGTTTTGGCAAAACGCGCGAACCCGTCGTCGATAAAATGAGAGCCGAAAGCAAGAACGGGCATCGTCCCATCCACGAAAGTCTCGAAGCGCACCGGGCAATACATCGTCGCGAGCGCAAGAAGGAACGCGCCGATAGCCACGCCCCCCAGCGCCCGAACGGCCTTTTCGCCCCAAACGGCGGCAGCAACCAGAGACGCGAGGGCGATCAAGGCAACCTCGATTACCGGCAACGTAACCATAAAATCCTGAAGATCAATCATGCTGAGCCTCATGGGCCTGCGCGCCGAAGAAAGACAAAACGTTGTCGGCCGCCGGAGCATAAACATTGATGAACGACGACGGATAAACGCCCATCCACAAAACAAGCACAAGCAGAGGCGCAAACATCGCAATCTCTCGCCCGTTCAAATCGGGCATGGCGCGAACGTCAGCCTTGTCCAAAGGCCCGAAAAAGAGGCGGCGATAAAGCCAAAGCATATAAGCCGCGCCCAAAACGATCCCAAGCGCAGCGGCAAACGCAATCCATCCGCTGACGAGGAACGCGCCCTGCATGCTCAAAAACTCGCCCACAAACCCGGACGTCCCCGGCAACCCGATCGCCGCAAGCGTAAAGACCATAAAAGCCGCCGCATACTTCGGCATCCCCGAAGCCAACCCGCCGAACCTGTCGATCTCGCGCGTATGCAGCCTGTCATAAACGACGCCGACGCAAAGAAACAAAGCGCCTGCCACAAAAGCATGGGAAAGCATGACCATCATGGCCCCGTCGAACCCCTGCCGGTTGAAGCTGAAAAGCCCGAGCGTCACATACCCCATATGAGCGACCGAAGAATAAGCGACGAGTTTCTTCATATCGGTCTGGGCGAGCGCGACCAGCGAAGCATAAACGATAGCGATCAAACTGAACCCGATCACCAGCGGAGCGAAAACGAGGCTTGCGTCCGGCAGCATCTGAAGCGAAATCCGGATAAACCCATACCCGCCCATCTTGAGCAAAACGCCCGCAAGAATGACCGACCCCGCCGTCGGGGCCTCGACGTGCGCATAAGGAAGCCAGGTATGGAACGGCCACATAGGCGTCTTGACGGCAAAAGAAGCGAAGAACGCGATCCAAAGCCAAAGAGCCATCTCCTTCGGAAACTTGCCGCCCATAAGAACGGTCATATCGGTGGTCCCCGCATAAAGAGCCATGGCGAACACGGCAACAAGCATCAAAACGGAACCCAAAAGGGTATACAGAAAGAACTTGTAAGCCGCATAAGTCCGTTTTTCGCCGCCCCAAACGCCGATAATAAGAAACATGGGGATCAAAACGCCCTCGAAGAAAACATAAAAGAGAACCAGATCGAGCGCCGTAAACGTCCCGATCATCATGGTCTCCAAAACGAGCAGCGCGATCATGAACTCCCGCACCCGTTTTTTGACGCTCCCGATAGCGGCCAAAACGGCGACAGGAGTCAAAACGGCGGAAATGACCACAAACCAGAGGGAAATCCCGTCCACGCCCTTGATATAGGAGATGTTATAAGCCGGGATCCAAACGAAGCGCTCCATAAACTGGAATCCGGGAACCGAAGGATCGAACGCGGCCAAAAGCGCGAGCGCCAAAACAAGCGTCCCGCCCGACACCCCCAGAGCCGTGCGCTGAGCGAACCGCGCGCGAGCCTCCTCGTCGCCGTTCCCCGCAAGAAGAATGACAGCCGCGCCAATGAGCGGAAGAAACGTCAGAACAGAAAGGATGGGCAAAGAAACCATGAGCCTTACCCCTTAAACCAGAACCAGGAGACAGCCCCGGCAAGGCCGAGAACCATCGCAAAAGCATAGTGATAAAGATAGCCGGTCTCCAAAGAGCTCACGCGCTTTGCAAGGCGAACCGAAAGCCGCGCCAGCCCGTCGGGACCGAACCCGTCAATAAGCTCGTCGTCGCCCTTTTTCCAGAGCCAGCCGCCCAAAAGGCGCGTGGGCCGCACGAAAGCGGCGTTATAAAGCTCGTCGAAATAAAACTTTTGATAAACAAACCGATAAATAGCGCCGAAAGCCGTAGCCGCAATAGCAGGCATCTCCGGAAAAGCGACATAAAAAACCCACGAAAGAACGAACCCCACAACGGCGCAAACAACCGGCAAAGCCGAATAAACCGAACTGACATGCTCTGCCGCAGCCATCGAATTATGCTCGGGCAAAACGAAGATCGCGCCATTCCAGAACGTCTCCGTTCCCTCTCCCGAAAACAGCCCCGAAGCGAGCCCGCCCGCAAAAAGAGCCCCCAGAGCCAAAGGCACAAGCGGCCCCAGCATCGCCCAAGAAGCCTCATGAGCATGCTCTGCGGCCAAATGCTGTTCGCGAGGCTCTCCATGGAAGGTCAGAAACAAAAGGCGGCCCGAATAGAAGGCGGTCATAAAAGCGGCCGCAACGCCGAGCGAATAGGCAAACACGCCCACGCCGGTCCCGCGCCCCAAAGCGGCCTCCAGAATGAGATCCTTCGAATAATAGCCCGAGAACCCGACCCCATAAATGCCGATCCCGGCCAAAGCAAGCGAGCCGATCCACATCAGAACATATGTTTTCGGTGTCACATGCCGCAAAGCGCCCATCTTGCGCATATCCTGCTCGCCCGAGAGCGCATGAATAACGACGCCGGCGCACAAAAAGAGCAAAGCCTTGAAGAAGGCATGAGTCATCAAATGAAAGATGGACGCCGAATAAGCGGAAACGCCCGCAGCGAAAATCATATAGCCGAGCTGGCTCATGGTCGAATAGGCAATAACGCGCTTGATATCGAACTGCGTCAACCCGATGGACGCGGCGAAAATGCAAGTCAAAGCGCCGACAACGGCCACAACGGCCAAAGCGCCGGGCGCATATTCAAAAACATAAGACATGCGCGCGAGCATAAACACGCCCGCCGTGACCATGGTCGCGGCATGAATGAGCGCGGAAACGGGTGTCGGCCCCTCCATGGCATCCGGGAGCCAAGTATGAAGCCCCAGCTGAGCGGACTTGCCCACAGCCCCCACAAACAAAAGAAGGCACAGAACGGTCAGCGCCGGGAAGGACTGCCCCAAAAAGGAGAACGAAACCGCCGACATCTCCTGAGCCTTCTCGAACAGAACGTCGAAATCGACGGAGCCAAACAAGGCAAAGAATCCGAAAATCCCCAAAAGGAATCCGAAATCGCCGACGCGATTGACCAGAAAAGCCTTCATGGAAGCATCGTTTGCGCTGTCTTTTTTGTACCAGAATCCGATAAGGAGATACGACATCAAGCCGACCCCCTCCCACCCGAAGAACATCTGAAGAAGGTTGGGCGCGGTCACAAGCGCGAGCATAAAGAAGGTAAAGAGGCTCAAATAAGCCATGAACCGCGACTTACCGGCCTCGCGCTCCATATAAGCGATGGAATAGAGATGAACCATCGACGAAACGGACGTAACGACGGCGAGCATAACGGCGGAAAGCGTATCGATCCTGATACCCCAGTTTGCGGAGAATCCCCCCGACTGGATCCACGCGAACAAAACGCGTTCCGAAGGCCCCGCATGAACGGCGGAAGCCAGCAGAAGAACGGAAAAAACAGCCGAGAGCAAAACGCCCGCGCACGTCGCGACATTGGACGCGAGATCGCCGAAACGCCGTCCCCCGAATCCGGCGAAAGCGGCGCCCGCAAGCGGAAGAAAAACAGCGGCAATATCGAGAGGAAAGCTCATGCTCCGTCCCTCATCAGATTGGCGCGTTCGATTTCGATATCGCCGCGGTTTCTGAAATAAACGACCAGGATCGCAAGACCGACCGCCGCCTCGGCCGCCGCGACCGTCAAAACCATGAACGTGAACGCCTGCCCGATCAGATTGTGCTGATAAACGGAGAAAGCCACGAAGTTAATGTTGACGGCCAGAAGGATGATTTCGATCGCCATGAGGACAACGATAACGTTGCGCCGGTTAAAAAGAATCCCGGCAACCCCCACGGCGAACAAAATCGCGGCGACGATCAGGAAATGCGAAAGGCCAACGGTCATTTATCCCCCTCGAGCTCCTTGGGGATCTTCACGCCCTTTTTCTTGAGCTCCTTGATCGCAGCGGCGCGAAGCTCCGTAACGCGGCTTGCGGCAACGCGCTGAGAGAACATGGCATCCTGCCGCTGCTGATTGGCCCAAAGCTTGGTCATCTTCTGTCCTGCGGAAGTAGAATAGAAGTCCTCAAGGTCCTTGAGTTCGTCGGTCGTATAGTTGCGAGCGAAGAAAAGAGCCCTGTTCCTGAGAACAAGCGCGGCCTGCTTTTCAGCCTCAGCGGAAGTGACCTCTTCGATGACTTCGCCGACCGCCTTGTTTTCCTCATGATTGCCCGAGCGCATCCTCATGACGAGCGACATCAAAGGCCCGCGCATGGACCCCTTCAGATGTTCCTTGGCGTCAAATTTCTTGGCGACCTTCATGCCAAGATCCAAAGCCTTGGAATCGACATCCTTGCCTTCGTCCACAACGAGAGGCTGAGACTGCATATTGCGGCCGCCCTGCGGAGGCATGCGACGGCGCGCCATACGCTCTGCATCTTGCGGGGAACGTTCGCGGCGCGTGCGCATGGCCGCAGGATCCCTGTCGACAGGGCGATCCATGTTGCGACGTCCCGGCGCAGCCGGCGCATCGGCTTTCTTGCTAAAGAAGCCCTTGATTTTACCGAAGAACCCGCTCGATTTTGTTTCCGAACGGCGCTCCGTCCGCGCAGACGGCCGCTGCCGCAGTCCCTCATCGGGAGGAAGAATGGGAGCCACACTGGCCTGAGGCGCAGCATCCGGCTTGGCCAAAGGAGCATCAACCGCCGGAGGTTTTCCCTCTTCGCCGGGCTTGGACGGAAGCGAAGCTTCCGGAGCCTTGGCCTTCTGGGCATCCGCAGGTTTCTTTGCGTCGACATCGGCTTTCTTATCGTCCGCAGGTTTCTTTGCGTCGACATCGGCTTTCTTATCGTCCGCAGGTTTCTTTGCGTCAGCATCGGCCTTCTTATCGTCCGCAGGTTTCTTTGCGTCAGCATCGGCCTTCTTATCGGAATCGGCAGCCGGCTTCTTGGCGTCCGTCTTTTTAGCGTCAGTCTTCTTGACGTCCGTCTTTTTGCCCGACTTCGAAACCTCTGCCGAAGCAGAAGGCTTGGCAGCGTCTTTTCCGCTGTCAGCGGCAACCGCCGGCAAAGAAACGACGGCCAAAACAGCGCCTAGAACCAAGCAAAAGGAAAGATCGTATTTTCTCATAATTCCACCCCACGGTTAGAGGAAACATGCATGACTTCGACCACGTCCGAGACTTGAACGTCGACCTGCCTGCCAGCCTTCTGACGCTTTGAATCCTTGCGATCCCGCATCGTAAGAACAATAGCGCCGATCATGGCAACAAGCAAAACGAGCCCGGAAACTTGGAAGGGATAACCGAAATCGGTAAAGAGAACGCGTCCGAGCGCCCGGGTATTCTCTACGGTTTCGACGGGAGTCTCAACCGCTTTTACGGCGGCGGGATTGACGATCCAGGTGCCGGCCACAAGAACGAGCTGAGCGGTGAGAGCGAAAACGATAGCCGCGCCCACAGGCATATAGCGCCTGAGCTGCTGCCGTGCAGACGTATAACTCACATCGAGCATCATAACGACAAAGAGGAACAAAACAGCCACAGCGCCGACATAAACGATCAAAAGAATGAGTGCGAGGAATTCGGCGCCCATCATCAAAAAGAGCCCCGAAGCGTTAAAGAAGGCAAGAACGAGAAACAAAACGGCATAAACGGGATTGCGGACCGAAACGGCCATAATCGCCGAAAAGATAAGGACGGCTGCAAAAAGATAGAAGAGAACGGAAGTCATCATGATTCCCCGCCCTCCCTCGTTTCCTTTCTATCGCAAACGGTCAACATCCCCCATCCTCCTATCGATACGGCGCATCGGCCTTCAGATTGGCGTCGATCTCGTCGCCCCACCTGTCGCCGTTATCCAAAAGCCGTTCTTTTGTGTAATAAAGCTCCTCGCGCGTCTCGGTTCCGTATTCGAAATTGGGCCCCTCGACAATGGCATCCACCGGGCAAGCCTCCTGGCAAAGCCCGCAAAAGATGCACTTGGTCATATCTATATCGTACCGAACGGTCCTGCGGCTGCCGTCCGCGCGCGGAGCTGCGTCGATGGTAATGGCCTGAGCCGGGCAAACGGCCTCGCAAAGCCTGCACGCAATACAGCGTTCCTCGCCCGAAGGATAGCGGCGCAAAGCATGCTCGCCCCTGAAGCGCGGGCCAAGCGGCCCCTTTTCATAAG
>JAQUUS010000060.1 GCA_028693775.1 Alphaproteobacteria bacterium
CGGTCATATTCGCCTACAAGATGATGGGACTCGGCTATGCGAACGCCTGCAAGGCTGGCATTTCGTTCGGCAAGGACGACCTCGTCATCCCGGCCGCGAAGCAAACGCTCATCAAGAAGGCGCAAGGCCAGGTCGATGAATACGAACAGCAGTATCAGGACGGCCTGATCACCCGCGGCGAAAAATACAACAAGGTCGTCGACGTGTGGTCAACCTGCACCGAAAAGGTTGCCGAAGAAATGATGAAAGGCATCACCGACTCGGGCAGGGGCAAGATCAACTCGGTATACATGATGGCTCACTCGGGCGCCCGCGGTTCGGCCGCCCAGATCCGCCAGCTCGCCGGCATGCGCGGCCTGATGGCCAAGCCGTCTGGCGAAATCATCGAGACGCCGATCACCTCGAACTTCAAGGAAGGCCTGACGGTTCTCGAATACTTCAACTCAACCCACGGCGCCCGCAAGGGTCTGGCCGATACGGCGCTCAAGACCGCAAACTCCGGTTACCTGACCCGCCGTCTCGTCGACGTGGCTCAAGACGCCATCATCACCGAAATCGACTGCGGCACCGAGAAGGGCCTCAACGTCAAGGCGGTTATCGAAGGCGGCGAAGTCATCGCTCCTTTGTCCGAGCGTATTCTCGGACGTTCGGCGTTGCATGACGTCGTGAACCCGAAGACGAAGGAAATCATCGTCCCGGCGGGCACGCTGATCGAAGAAACGCAGATCGATCTGATCGACAAGGCCGGCATCGACATGGTCTCCATCCGTTCGGCGCTGACCTGCAAAACCGAGCTTGGCATCTGCGCCAAGTGCTATGGCCGCGACCTCGCGCGCGGAACGCCCGTAAACGTCGGCGAAGCGGTCGGCGTCATTGCGGCGCAGTCCATCGGCGAGCCGGGCACGCAGCTGACCATGCGTACGTTCCACATCGGCGGCGCGGCTCAACGCGGCGCTGAGCAGAACTCGGTCGAAGCGTCGTTTGACTCGAAGATGCAGATCAAGAACAAGAACGTCGTGGCGAACAGCGAAGGCAGAAAAGTGGTCATGAACCGCAACTGCGAAATCGTGCTGCTCGACGCCGACGGCCGCGAGAAGGCGCGTCACCGGGTTCCCTACGGCGCGAAGCTGCTCGCCGAGGAAGGCGCAGCGGTCAAGAAAGGCCAGAAGCTGGCCGATTGGGATCCGTACACGATGCCGATCATCACCGACCGCGAAGGCACGGCGCACTATGCCGACCTCGTGGAAGGATTGTCGTTCAGCGAAGTGGTCGACGAAGCGACGGGTATCTCGTCCAAGAAGGTCGTCGACTTCCGTCAGCAGGCCCGCGGCGCTGAATTGCGTCCGCGCATCGTCCTGCACGACAAGAAGGGCGAGGTCATCAAGCTGTCCAACGGAATGGAAGCCCGTTACTTCCTGCCTGTGGACGCGATCCTCAACATCGAAAACGACACGCACGTCAAGCCGGGCGACATTCTCGCCCGCGTCCCGCGCGAAAGCACCAAGACCCGCGACATCACGGGCGGTCTGCCGCGCGTCGCCGAGCTGTTCGAAGCCCGCCGTCCGAAGGATTTCGCGATCATTTCGGATATCGACGGCCGCATCGAATACGGCAAGGACTACAAG
Source organism: Alphaproteobacteria bacterium (assembly GCA_028693775.1). Classification (GTDB taxonomy): domain Bacteria; phylum Pseudomonadota; class Alphaproteobacteria; order UBA9219; family UBA9219; genus CAIXLI01. Next base: position 1,626 of record JAQUUS010000060.1, read on the forward strand.
ACCAAGCGCCGCATTATCGTCCGTCCGATGGACGAAACGATCGAGCCGCGCGAATACCTGATCCCGAAGGGCAAGCACATTGCCGTTCAGGAAGGCGACATGGTCCAGAAGGGCGACCTTCTGATCGACGGCAACCCCGTTCCGCATGACATTCTGGCCGTTCTTGGCGTTGAGGCTTTGGCCGACTACATCATCAACGAGATTCAGGAAGTCTACCGGTTACAGGGCGTGAAGATTAACGACAAGCACATCGAAGTCATCGTTCGTCAGATGCTGCAAAAGATCGAAGTCACGGACTCCGGCGACACGACCTTGCTGGCTGGCGAGCTTCTCGACCGCGGCGAATTCCTCGCCGTCAACGAGAAGGCGATGCTCGAAAACCTGCGTCCCGCTCAGGGGCAGGCGGTCTTGCAAGGCATCACGAAGGCGAGCTTGCAGACCCGGTCGTTCATCTCTGCCGCATCGTTCCAGGAAACGACCCGCGTTCTCACCGAAGCGGCCGTGTCGGGCAAGGTCGATACGCTCGAAGGCCTCAAGGAGAACGTCATCGTCGGCCGTCTTATCCCGGCCGGAACGGGCTCTGTTGTCAACCGTCTGCGCCGGATTGCGGCGGGACGCGATCTCGAAGCCGACAGGCTGGATCAGGAAAAGACCAAGGCTGCCTTGGAAGCTGCAGAAGCCGCCAAGGTCGAAGAGCAGCCCGCGGACGAAAATCCGATGGGTTAATCGGTTTCCCCGGTTCACAAAAAACCCCTTCGGGCATTGTCCGGAGGGGTTTTTTTACGATATAGTTTCAAGGATTTTTTGTATAAAAAACGTATTGTTTAAATTCATAAACAGATTTTGAAAATGACAACAGGCAAGAATTTTTTACGCAGGTTGACGGGCAAAAAGATCGAATCCGCGTCTTGCGAGATAAGCGCTCCGGCCGAAAAGAAAGCTTTGCCCGAAAAAAAGAATCCCACGCTGTTTTTCCCGCACTGGGTCCAAAATCTCGGAGGTCCCGACGACTTTCCCGTTTGCCACATCAGCGGAAGCGATTTGTGTTTTGAGGATTCCGGCTTGTCCGCAAAAGAAACCTGCGAGGAAATCGAAAAAATCTTTTCGTTTTTATGGATGTCGGATAGCGCGGGCATATTCGAAATAGGCCGTGGCCTAATCTTGCAGAGCATGTACGATAACCGAAAGGATATGGTTTGCGTATCCCACACGACAGCCTTTTTCCCTGACGGCTGCCTGCACAGCAAGGATTGCGATGAGCCCGTGAGGGCGACATTCTATATTATCCAGTCGCAAGCGGCGAATGAGCAGAAACTCGCTCAACGCATGATCCAGAAAATGCTGAACTACCGTCTGTCAATCTATGCCGAGGAGACCGAGATGAAAGAGGCGGTTCTCGAAAAAAAGAAGCCTGCGGGGTCGAGAAGGATCTATCCGCTTGGCTGGCTTGGGCTGGATCAGCCGATGCTGATCTTTCTGGACTATTCGATGTTCCAAAAGACAGTGGCGCTCTTTGGCTTTGCAGAGAATCCCCCGGTCCACGATCCGGAGCCGGAAGCGGCGGAACCTGATATGTCAGCGGCCGGAAAACAGCCCCTTCGTCGGAATTTTGATCTTTAGCTTGTTTGGCCGTTCTGGTGCGTGCTTGACGGTTTCGAGCTTGCTCATAATGAGGTCCGTAAACTCGACAGTTTCGACGGGCCCGTCAATAACCATGCCGAAGCTTTTCCTCGTGCGGACCGTAAAGGCGGGATCGTTCAATTCCTTAATGAAGTCAAGGACCTGAGGAATTTCCTTACCGTCGTAATCATGGCGCTTGTCGATGATGTCGATGTGGACGATGCCGGTTTTTCTGACGGAAGCCTTGATGCTGAGATCGACGCCCACAAGCATAAAATAAGCTTCCAGAAGCTTGCTGTTGATAGCGGTACGATGGAATTCGGGCGTTTTTTTCACGGCGTCGATGTCTGCCACGGGGTCAGGAGGGGGATCTTCCGGCGGAACAGAAAGCTTCCAGAGAAACTTGGAAGTTTCCCTCGTAAAGCAGCTTATGGACGGACGAGGAACCTCTTTTTCCCATTCTTCGTCGTCAATGAACGCTTCGTCCGAAAGATCATTACTGGAAAACATGTCAAAACCCGTAAACTAATAACCTTGTAATAATAAATGCACGAAGCGCTACATTCAACAGCAACTTTTGGTTAAAACCGAAAAGAGTTAAATGGATACAACTTATACGAAAGCTACAGATTTGATACGATTTATGATATGACCGGAGACTATTGAATAGAGGATTTGAGCTATGCAAGAGAACAGCGATTTTGTAAAAAATCTATATAGCCTTGAGCAAAGAAATTTGTCCCGCGTGGCCGATGCGCTTTTCCCCGAGACGAAGACGCACAGTGCCGAGGAACTTTATGATGCCAGATCGGCCATTCGTGCCAAATGGGGCGCCGCCGAACGGGAGATTGTTACCAAAGACTTTTTGTGTGTTCCTGCGGCCTTGCTTCTGGGGGGCGCTTGCCTTTCATCCTTTGCTCACACTCAGGACGCGTCTTATGCTTGGCGGACCGTTTGTACACTCGGCGTTGCTTTATCCATCGCCGGAGTTACGATCGGGGGTGCCAATGTGGTTTTTCGACAGCTGTTTATCCGCATGGACGATACCGACCAATACAGCACCGATAAAGGATTCAAGCCGTCCGCAAGCAAGTCTGAAGATTGTGCCGTCTACAACAAAGCCGAGCGCAAAATCGACAAGATGATCCTGAAGCTTCAGAAGAAGAGAATGGCAGAGCCTTCCGTTGTCTAGTCGCCGCTAAAGCCTGTTTGTATCCTTTGGCAGGGCAGGGGTATTGGCTTGCGCCAAAGGTCTTTCGGGATCGACGCAGGCGACGCATTCCTCCTCAATCCTTTTCATCAGGAACCTCGTGCACGCGAGGCTGTCCAGCGCAAGCTTTTCGCCGTCGCCGCCGATGAGCTCATGAACGGTGTGTTTCTCAAAGCCCCTGCCGTTGTAGGGGGCATCTTCGCTTCCGCGCCTCATAAAAAGCTCGATGGTCGCCGGATGGCCGTCCTGCGCCGGGGTCGTCATGATGTAGGCATAGGAATTCCGGGCCAGCCGCGCGTTGGCCTCGAACAATTTGACGTTGATGGCAAAAAGAGCCCGTGCGGGCAAAGCCTCAGGCTTGAGACGGCCCAGAAGCTCTTTCGTAAGATCGGTGCTGTCCACAGGGCCGTCGGTTTCCGTTCCGTCATAGCCTTGCCGTGTCTTGATTCCGAACGGCCTCAGGCGCGAGAAAAAGGTTTCGACGCAGGAGATGGAACTGGTCTGTCGGCAGTCCAGCCGGGTGTCGGATATGTTGAAAGAGGGGGCCAGCGTGTCGCCATGATCGTAAACGCAGGCGCTGACGCCGATATAGTCGATCCCGGAGGCGAGATAGCAGGCTTCGATGAGCAGGGCGTTGGCCTGCGTTCTGAAGAAAAGCGGCGAAGTCCTTATTTCTTCATGTCTTTTCAGTTTTTCGAGATGGTCCATAAAGGCGTCCTTATAGCTGGGGAGAGGGAAGCTTCAGGCGGTTCCGATCCCGGCGAACGGGGGGCTTGCAGACATATTGGCTCAAGCGGCGGTAAAGGCGGTCCTTTTTGGGATAAAGGCCGTCCAGAATCTTTTCAATGGGCTCGCCGTCCTCTGTCCATTTTCTGACGGAAAACGGGCCGCAATAGCCGTCCTCATCGTCCAGATCCGATATATCTTCGTTCCATTTTCTGACGGAAAACATGATGAACGTCTTTCAAAAATGACGATGAACCGATAAAATCGCAACAAATACGCCTTAATGCTATGTAACTTTCCGTATGCAGTCAAGTTGCGGAAGGGCCGCCTCTGTCTCCTTTGTATGCCAAGAGAGGCGCGTCTTATAAAAAAGAGGCATTCCGTTGTGGGCCTTGCAATATTGGGGGCCCCGTGTTTAACAGAACGTGCGCCATGGGCTTGCGCAGACAAGAAGAAAAGCTGGCCGGTATGATTATTAACCTTAGAACCGCAAACTCCATAGAACGGCCTCTTGCCGCATATGCAACCAAGCTTTCCCGCGGGCGTTTTATCCAGGAGGAGCCGAGCGAGACGCGCACGCCGTTTCAGCGCGACCGGGACCGGATTATCCATTCGGGCGCGTTCCGAAAAATGCGCAACAAAACGCAGGTTTTTATCGAGCACGAAGGCGACTATTACCGCACGCGGCTAACGCATTCGCTTGAGGTTGCGCAGATAGCGCGGTCGATCAGCCGCGCGCTTGGGCTGGACGAAGACCTGACCGAGGCCATCGCTTTGGCACACGATCTTGGCCACACCTGCTTTGGGCACGCGGGCGAAGACGGGCTGAACGAGGCCATGCAAGCCTACGGCGGGTTCGATCACAACGAGCAGGCGTTTCGCATCCTGACCAAGATCGAGCAGAGGTATGCGCGGTTTGACGGCTTGAACCTGACATGGGAAACGCTCGAAGGCATCGCCAAGCATCATGGCCCCGTTGCGCCTGAGGCCGTGTTGCCGACCATCCGCGAAGTCAACGCCGTGTGGGACCTCGATCTCTCGAACTACGCGGGCCCCGAAGCGCAGGTCGCCGCGCTGTCCGACGACATCGCCTACAACACACACGATGCCGACGACGGCCACAGAGCGGCCTTTTTCGGGATCGAAGACCTGTTTTGCCTGCCCGTGATTGGCGCATCGCTGAAGAAGATGCGCAATCTCTATCCCAACGCGACCCGTCCGCGCCTGATGTACGAAGCCGTGCGCGACGTTATCGGCCTGATGATCGACGATGTGCTCGAGCAAACGCGCCTGAACATCCTCGAGCTGAGCCCCCAGTCGGTCGAGGATATCCGGCGGGCGAAAAAGCCCACGGTTGCGTTCAGCGAAGACATGCTTCGGCACGTCCGCGTTTTGCATCAATACCTGCAAACGCACATGTACACGCACAGCAGCATCAATCCCAAGCGGATGAAGGCAAAGCAGATGGTGCACGATCTGTTCGACCGCTACATGGACGATCCGCTCAACCTGCCTCCGGCATGGAACGCGCAAGTGAAGCTCTGCAAGGACGAAAGCACCAAGGCGCGAACGATAGGCGACTATGTGGCGGGCATGACCGACCGTTTCGCCATCAAGGAGCATCACCGTCTGTTCGGCGGGGAGATGGGGATCTAATCCATTGAACATGCGGTTAATTTTCGTTTGCGCGCGGCGCAGGCGTTTACGAAAAAACACGAATTAATTTCACAGTCTTCTGGTATAAATAAACCCCATAAAGACGCATATATTAACGCCTTATTTTACGAAAGATTTTAATCATGACTGATGCTCCGGCCCAATCGAACAGGACGTCCAAAGCAAAATCCGCGCTAGCCGCCGGTTTTTGGGGCATTCTGGGCGTTGCCAATCTCACCACGACCATGTTTTTCGGCAAGGAAGCTGTCGATAGAATAAGCCTCGCCCTCGATCAGTTTGGTCCTCAACGTTTTCCCGCCGATTTGTGGGACTACAATCAAATCAAGCCTATCGGCCATCCTCTTGCCGGTCTTCGGGAGATCGGCCTACCGGTCAAAATTCCCACGCAGACGCTTCAGGAAACATGGACGACCGAAAGCGGCAAAGTCATCGCCCATCAGACGATGGTGAACGACGGTCTCGGCTGCACCGATCTTATCGGCGAAGCGGCGCGCAATACTTTGTGGATGAACGGCATTTCGCAAAATATTTCCCTGATCGTTCCGAAAGGCCAGCAGGCCTTGTTTTCCATAAAGCCTCATGTCGTCTCCACCTTTATCGAAGCTTCGAAGGAAGTCGGTACGCACAATCTGCTCGACGGTCTGGGCTATGCGGGGGCCGGGCTTCTCTATGGCGCGGTCACCCTCGCTTGCGCCTACTTCACGGGAAAGGCGGCTATCAAATTTCTTGAGGCTTCGGAGCCTTCCGAGCCGAAGGCAAAAGCCGCCAAGGCATCGAACTCAAACAAGCCTGAAATCTGAGAGGGTTATCATGAAAAGCAAACAATCCCTGTTTAAAGATGCCGCCGTCCAAATGCTGAAGACGCGGAAAAGAAGCATTTTGGCTCACGGTTTTTTCATGGGACTCGGCGTGGCCGTCGTTGCGAGCGCCATGCATGCGCCCATGGTTTCGGCTTTCGGCGCAGGCGCATTTATCGGCAGCGGCATCGGCCAGGCCTGCCTGGAAACGCGCTCCATCTATAAAGCCAAGGTCCGCGCCCAGAAGTATCTGGCGAACAAGCTCGG
>JAQUUS010000061.1 GCA_028693775.1 Alphaproteobacteria bacterium
GTGAGCGACGCGCCGTCGCGTTCGAGAACGAAGACGCCTGCGCATTGGCCGTCTACGTTGCAGCCTTTGTATTCGCACAGGCGGAACGGCTTGGTGGCGAGGATGTATTCGGACATGAACGCATCCAGCACCGCTTGCGAGCCGACGGCCTGCTGGGTCCGGTCGGCGATCTTTTGGACAACCTGGCCGAACTCGGCTTGCATGGATTTAGGCAGCGAGAAGCCGTGATCCTCTTCGAGCACATAGGCGACCCCGCCCTTGCCGGACTGGCTGTTGATGCGGATGATCGGTTCGTATTCGCGCCCGACGTCTGCCGGATCGATGGGGAGATAGGGAACCTCCCATGCCGCCGAACCTTCGCGCGCGCGCAGGCCTTTGCGGATCGCATCCTGATGCGAGCCGGAAAACGCCGTGAACACAAGCTCGCCCGCATACGGATGCCTCGGATGCACAGGGAGCTTGTTGCACTGTTCGACAACCTTGACGATCTCGCGGATGTTCGAAAAATCGAGGCCGGGATCGAGCCCTTGCGAATACATATTGAGCGCGAGGGTCACGAGATCCGCATTGCCGGTGCGCTCGCCGTTTCCGAACAGCGTTCCTTCGACGCGCTCGGCGCCCGCGAGGAGCGCAAGCTCTGTGGCCGCGACCGCAGTGCCCCGGTCGTTGTGCGCGTGGACGCTGAGGATGATGTTTTCGCGCCCCCGAACCTTGCGCAGAAAATATTCGATCTGGTCGGCGTAGACGTTGGGCGTCGCCATTTCGACCGTGGAGGGCAGGTTTACGATGGCGCGGCGCTGAGGCGTGGACTTCCAGACATCGAGGACCGCTTCCACAACCTCGATCGCGAAATCAAGCTCGGTGCCCGTGAAGCTTTCGGGCGAGTATTCGAGGGTCCATTCGGTTTGAGGGTATTTTTTGACGTTCTCGGCAATCCGCGACGCACCGGCAACCGCTAGCGCGATAATCTCTTCGGGCGATTTCTGGAAAACGACGCGGCGCTGGACGGGCGAGGTCGAATTGTACAAATGCATGACGACCTTCGGCGCACCCTGCACCGCTTCGAACGTTTTGTCGATGAACTCTTCGCGCGCGGGGGTCAGGACTTGCAATGCCGTTTTTTGGGCGCGGCCCGTTTCGATGAGTTCGCGCGTGAAGTCATAATCGGTTTGGGAGGCCGAGGGAAAGCTCACCTCGATTTCCTTGAACCCGCACTGCACGAGCATGTCGAAAAACCGCAGCTTCTTTTTGGCGTCCATCGGGTCGATCAACGCCTGATTGCCGTCGCGCAGATCTACGGCGCACCACAGGGGCGCTTTCGTTATGACCCGCGACGGCCATTGGCGGTCGGAAAGACGGATGGGGGGAAAGGGAGTGTATTTTTCGGCCGGGTTCTTTTTCATGCTTGCCGCTTTCGATAAAAGCTCTCCGCCTGGGCGGAATGGTTTGTATGGTTTTGGTCGGGCGGAGGGGATGTGTGCGCGCTAGGCGCGCAGCAGCAGGGCTTGCCCGGCTTTAAGGCGTTGGGAAGGGATATATGCGGCTCTCGTTTGCATAGGCAAAGGGTACGAAATCGCGGGGATCGCGGTCAAGGACGATTATGTTCCAGAAAAACATTCTACTTGGGGGCCGGGCGGCATCGCTGGCGCGCACGAAAATCGAGGAGCGTTTCGTTCTCGCGGATAAGCGCGTCGGACAGTTCGGCTTTTTGCGCGGGATAGGCTTTTTCCATTCGGGCCAAAAACGCCGCGTAGTCGGGTTGCTCCTTGTTGAGACAGGCCTGAGACCATTCGGCCATTTTGCCCGCGCCCTCGAAGCCAATCGCGCCCACCAGATAGGCTGCAAGCGGCGATCCGGGAATGTCCCAGTCGCGGATGGGCCGGTCGTCGCGATCCACAAGGACGTTGAGCACGGCAAGTCCCTCTTCGTCGAACGGCTCGCTGGCAGGGATGGATACAGGAAGGATCAGGCGGCTCATGCATTGGCGCAGCGATTTCTCTCCGTCCGGATCGCGGACGGCGAACAAGGCTTCGACAAACGAGGCAGAGGCGAGCTTCGCTTTTAAATACTTTTGCGCAAGATCGACGTTTTGGCGCGTTTTGGCGGCTTTTTCGGCAAGCTCGGCGTCGGACGGAACGCCTTTGAAGCCATGGAAAACGCGGGCCGGGTCGAGATGCGAGGACAGAAAATCCAGATTGCGCTGGAGCATTTCCCTGAATGTGCGCGGCGTATAGTCGGGCTCGAGCAGCAAGGGGCCGCTTTCGGGCGCAAGCTGCCATGTGTTGGAGATAAACAGCCGCAGCCCCTCTTCCATGGACCCAACGCCGCAAAAAGCCTCGACATCGCGGTTCGAATGCCATGCCGCCGCCTGCACCGCGATTTGGGACTCGCGCACAGTGAGGCCAACGCCGTTCAGGCGTTCGTAGAGCGCGTCGAAAACTTGCGGCGCACGAAACGGGATTGTCGCTTCGATCCCGGCGGCGATTGCCGCCAGCGATTTCGCTTCCGGCTCCGATAGCTCTTTTCCGGCGCTGAGCAGCCTGGCGCAGGACAGCGCGCTGAGAAATTCGTTCAGGCCGGGCCTCACCTCTTCTCCGGGTTTGACGCCGAAAACGTCGCACACAATTCTGGCCGCGCGCGACGGCTCGGCGGAAACGTTCGCATAAACCCCGGACTGTAGATCGACGCCGAGCGTGACGTCGTTTTTGATGCTTTCGGCAAGGTCGGGCAGAAGCCGGTCGTCGACGCCGATGTAAACGAAATCATGGCACCAGCCTGCAACCGTGAGCACGGATTCAATCCATTTGGCTTCGCTCGCGTTTAGCTGCGCCTCTTCGGACAAGGCTTTTATGTCGCGCCCGGGGCTCAGCGCCATGTCGCGGCCATGATCGAGGCCGTGATAGATGCGGTTTCGGTTGAGATACGCCTTGATGCCCGATGTGAAAACTTTTCCGCCGTTTTCGGAAAAGCCGAGAGTGGCGCAGGCGTCTTGAACGCAATCGTAGACAAGGGCCGTTTGGGCCGCTTTGGCTTGCGGCGCATCTGCCGCGTCGGCAAGAAGCGGGCCGAGACAGACCGGACGCTCGGTTTCGAGTTTTTGCAGCATCTCCGTTACGCTCAGGCCGAGCACGGGGTGCTTGAAATCGGGAAGGATGTGCGAGAGAGGACGCAGGACGAACTCGCGCTCCTGCACGCGGATATGGGGAATGTCGAGATCCTGCGTTTTGACGATTTGATCGCCGCAAAAAAGAATGTCGATATCGATCACGCGCGGGCCATAGCGGAACGTCGGGCGGCGGCCAATGTCGTGCTCCAGACGCTTGACGACGGACAGAAGCGCTTCGGGCGAAAGTTTCGTTTTTCCGCAAAAAACCGCATTCAAAAATGCGGGCTGGTCGGTGACCAGCATCGGCGCGGTTTCGTAGACAGGGGAAACGTCGATGACGGTCATGTAGTCAGCCATGCCGCAGATGGCCGCTTTCAGGTTCGACAGGCGGTCGTCGAGGTTGGAGCCGATGGCGAGGACGACAAGTGTTTCTTCTTCGTCTTTCATGCGTCCATAATGAAGCTGAAAGGGAAGAAAACAAGATTAATTTACAGTCGTCTCGACGGGCCTTTCGGCCGGAAGGCTTATAAACGCGTTGTTTTTGCGCCCGTCTTCCATTATAGGCCTTGAAGGCGACCTTACTGGAGAAACCGATGGCTGAAACGATCACCTACAAACAATCCGGCGTGGATTACGACGTCTTGGACGCCTTCAAGCGGCTGTGCCAAAAAACCGCAGCGAACACGCAGTCCGCCTATCTGAAAGATGTGGGCGGCGGCGTTCTGGGAGAGAGCCGGGGCGAAAGCTCGTTTGTGATCGATATGGGCTCGGTTTATATCGCGCACGTCGACGAAGGGCTGGGAACCAAGAACCTCGTCGCCGACGCCATGGAACAGGCCATGGGGAAAGCTTACTATCCAGCCATCGGCATCGACACGGTTGCCACCATCGTGAACGATGTGATTTCGTGCGGAGCCCTGCCCGTCAATATCAATATGCATCTCGCCGTGGGCAGGTCCGAATGGTTTCAGAACACCAAACGCTTTGAGGGACTCGTTGCAGGCTTCGCCGAAGGCTGCAAGGACGCAGGGGCCGCCTGGGGCGGCGGGGAAACGCCTATTCTGACGGGCATCGTTGAAGGAGACTCCGCCGTGATCGCGGGCTCTTGCATGGGGATGATCGCAGACAAAAAGAATTATGTGAAAGGCGACATCGACGCGGGCGACCAGATTGTTTTTATCGCCAGCAACGGGCCGCACGCCAACGGCATTTCGCTGTGCCGCCGCATTGCCGACAAGCTGCCGAAGGGATATTTGACGGATCTCGGAAACGGGGAAACCTTTGGCGACTATATTTTGCGGCCTTCGAAAATTTATGCGGGCCTGCTGCGCGATCTTCAGAACAAGAACATCGCGATCAAGTATATCTCGAATATCACGGGGCACGGCTGGCGCAAGCTTATGCGCAACAGAGGGGCCTTCAAATATACGGTTCTCGAGTGCGGCAAGCGCGACGCCTTTTATGACTTTCTGGTTTCGGGCGGATGGATGTCTTTGGAAGACGCCTACGGGACCTTCAACATGGGCGCGGGTTGCGCGTTTTTTGTGAAGGCCGGCGATGTGGATGGCGTTCTGGCCAGCGCGAAAGCTACGGGCCATGTGGCGTGGCATGCAGGCCGTGTCGAGCAAAGCGAGGGGGCCGGGCCTTCGGTCGTTATTGAGCCGCTCGGAATTACCTTCGGCTCGGACTCGATGGCTTTGCGGGCCGAAAACGAAGCGCCTTAAGGCTTTCGTCCCCGCGCTTTTTTGACATTTTGAAAAATTAACCCTCTTTTTGTTCGCTCCGTCGCGATACGGGATTTTTCCTGTTGAGTTTCGCGTCCCGGATATGCTTTAACTCGAGCATTCTTAAGGCGTTTTTTAACCCGCGCGAGTGACCATTATGACTGCAGAATTAACGGAGCACAAAGAGCCCACCCTTCTCTGGAAAACGGAATGCGCTCTTCAGCGCTCGCGGCTTAACTGCGACCCCCATGCGGATTGCACCGACCTTGTCTCCTGCGCGAAAGAACTTGCGGAAATCTGGGAAAAGAAGAGCGGCATGGATCAGCCCTTCAAGCTCGCGATGGATGAACTTGCTCTTTACCCCGGGGCTGCTGAGAAAATGATCGATATTTTGACAACCGTTTCTCTGTCTTCGCATTACGGCCAGAACGACGAGCTTAAACGTCATTTTTCGAAGCTGCTGCCGAAACAACTCGGCCTGCTCGCAGAAAAAGATCCCGTTTTGGCAAATCAGCGGGCTTTGTATATTTTCGACAAGTCGTCATATGGATTTTTCTTGAACGCTTGCGTCGCTTTCGTTTTCAATAACACGGACGCCGTGGCCAAGACCGATCCCGCTCAGGCGTTGAAAGACGTTACGCATGTCTATAAGCGGCTCGCGTTCCATACCGATATGGATTTGATTAACAAAGGGCTTTCGAACATTCTGGAGCTCGCGCCCATCGTTGCACAAAAAAACAAAAAACAGGCGCTTTCCAGCCTTGTCTATGCCGCCAATTTTCCGGCGCCTTTTCCACAAAAGTTTCATATGGCCTATGCGGCAAACATTCTTCGCATGATCGATCCGGAGGAAATCGAGGCTTCGGGCAATCCGGCTTATAAAGAAAAAGCCTTGAAGGGCATCGACACCGCCCTCGCGCTTGGCGACAAAAACGACGATCTTTTGCTGATCGCTCAGGCCAAAAAATATGCGTTGCAGGACCCAAGCACGGCCCCCATGTCGGAGCGGACCATTCAGGATTTTTTGTGGCGGCTTGAGCATTCCTGCCCGGCGACGCCCGCATCAGAAGCCAACGCCAACATGCCGGAACGGAAAAACTCCGCCCTGAGAAACGGTATTAAGCACATCAAGGCTTTCTTTGGCCTTGGGCTATAGAGCGTCTGAACGAAAAGCATTAATAAAATCAGCGCGCGCAGCACAACGCGAAAGCATTGTTTTATTTTCGCGACCGCTTGAACGGGTGTATATTTCTGCATCTGTTTTTTAAGACATAATTAGCGACTTTTTCCATTCGAGGCCGAAAATGCCGGTTTATTTTGATACTGCTAAACATATTAAAGATGAGCGCCGCGACGAAAATGGAACGTGTCGTTGGCCGGTACGGACTCAGTCTGGCGCAGTTTGGCATATCGAACCGCCCCAAATAAAGAATGCGATGCACGACCTGCTCAACGAACTCTCTGCCGCGCGAGCCGGGGCCGAGGCGTTTCCGGACATCGCTCTTACGAATGCAAAACAGGAATTGGACGGCCTTGTCGGGATGGATGAATGCAAGGTTTTGGTAGTAGAGGCAGCGTCACGTTTGCTTTGTGACAAAGCGCGTGGAGAGATCCCGGAAGAGCCCGAAGGTTCAGCTACCGCAGGCAACGAAGCAGGATGCATTGTGGGCGTATACACCGAGACGCTCGCTATGCAGAAAAACGAAAACGGCGTTTTTACTGTGGCTCCCCCGGAAGAGCAAGAAAACGGGTTTGCCCGCCGCTTTCCCTCCAGCTTCAAAATAGCCAACTTTGACGCGCCCGGACTTGAGAAAATATTCAAAAACAGGATCAGGGCGCGCGCGCTTCTTGTCGGCCAGGAGGTTACAAACGCGGCCATGGAGCAGTTGCTTGTTGCAAAAGAAACGCTCGGCAAAAACTTCGGCAACGACAAGGCGGTCGATGCGCTCGTCACCGCTATACAGTCGGCGCGCACTGCGCGGCTTGGCGAAGACGCCTCGCAAAAGAGCGCAGCCCATGTATCGATTGACGATGTGCCGATTTTCGATGCAGCGACGAAGGCTTTCAGGCCCAAGGCAGATTACAAGCCTTACAGGGACGTTAAAAAGCCGGGGGCTCGCGGAGACGCTTGCGACTATGCCTAAACGCGGCTATTACGCGCAGTGCGGCGCCCGGAAGGTCAAGAAATACGAAAACAGGCACTTGTTTCTAATAGTTAATGCCCCGTTTCGGAACCCCAAGTCCGTATTTTCTGTGCATGAAAACCAATAAACAGCTATAAACGTTCATATAGTTATGCGCACCAAAACCTCTGATGAGATATTGACATGAGTTATAATCCATTTGCGAAAATTCTTGAAATCCTTGATCTGGGAACCCTCAAGGAAACCTTTGTCGAAGCGGGCCGTCTCTTCGACGTGCAAAAAAGGCCGATCCTCTTTTAATCATTTCCCTTCAAGCGGCTGAAAATACGGCATTTCCGGCTCTGAAAATAAAAACGAGGTGGATCCCACGGGCATTCGGTCTATAATGTTTCTCAGGCATAATTATAAACATTTTTCTTAGAGAAAAAAATGAGCGCGACAAACGCATTAAAAAAATATGCTGCTTTCCTTTGCGGAACGGTCGTAGGACTGGGGACTGTAGTGGCCGCGCATGATGTTATTTTGGGCGCGACAAAAGAAATTTCGCAGGCCGATCCGATAGGCGCGATAGCAATAAATGCCGCACATGCCACAGCGTTGCTTGGTGGGCCGTATGCAACGAAAATTCTTTTCTCTTACGCACTAAACTAGATCGTTCCGCGCAAGTTTTTTGCGGCATAAACGGAGCGATTCCGAAACACCTTATCTTTTTGCAGCAAGCCTGCCCAAAATGTCGTTTTGCTTTGTACAAGACGCGATGCAGGGGGGTGGACGGCACAATGAAGCCCGTCCATCACGGACACAATAATGAAAGAATTTGTGACAGACAGCCCGGCTTCGCCCTTTGGGCTACGCCGCGGCACTTTTGCGCTTTGAGCAAAAGTGGTGGGTGCGACAGGGATTGAACCTGTGACCCCTACCGTGTGAAG
>JAQUUS010000062.1 GCA_028693775.1 Alphaproteobacteria bacterium
CCCTTGTTCCCAAGGTTTGCACGCCTGCGCGTGCGGGGCGGTTGCTCTACCCCTGAGCTAAATCGGCGTAACCCGTCCTGACAACCCCCTTGTTCCCAAGGTTTGCACGCCTGCGCGTGCGGGGCGGTTGCTCTACCCCTGAGCTAAATCGGCGTAACCGGTTCCTCAAGTCGACCATCTAACACATCCTCTAGCAAACTAACAACTGGAAGTGTAAAGCCTTTGCTGCTAAACAAAAGTCATGACGAATCCGGAACAGATGCTTGCCGATCTGGAGTGGCAGATCGCAATGGGCGCCGATGAAAGCCTCGGTGAAACCCCCGGGCTCGTCAACTGGCCGATCAAGCCCCCAAAACCCTCTTTTTCCCGCCGGATCGACGATTCCGAAATCCGGGATTCCGCCCCATTTGGAAACGAAACGACAATCGAAACAAAGGGTTCTCCGGAGTCCTTCAAGTACACTTCCATTCAGGCCTATTCTCAAAAACCAGCAAATTTGGCCCCTGAATCCGGCCTTTCTTTCCGCCCGAAGGCCCGAACCGTCGAAGAACTGAGGGATGAGCTCCAAAAATTCGAGGGTTGCGGCCTGAAAACGACCGCGATGAACCTCGTTTTCGCTGACGGAAACCCGGAAGCCCCCATCATGTTCATCGGCGAGGCCCCCGGAGAGGAAGAAGACCGCAAAGGCGTCCCCTTTGTCGGGGTCAGCGGCAAATTGTTCGACCGAATGCTGGCGGCAGCGGGTTTCTCGCGCCAAAACGTCTATATCTCAAACATCCTTTTCTGGAGGCCGCCGGGCAACCGAACGCCGACCGACGCCGAAATAGCCTCATGTCTTCCTTTCGTTGAGCGCCATATCGCCTTGATAAAACCAAAAATTATCGTGCCCTTGGGCGGCGTTGCAGCCAAAAACCTCCTGCGCACGACCGAAGGCATCACCCGGCTCCGGGGCCGGTGGACAACCTACACCCCGCACCCGGATTCCGGCCTCGACACCCCTATCCCTTGTCTTCCGACCTACCATCCGGCCTATCTGCTGCGTCAGGTTAACGCGAAGCGTCAAGCCTGGAACGACATAATATTACTCAAAAAACGCCTAGCCGATAATAACTAGTTGAAAAATAACCAATAAATATTTTAACCATCTTTTTTAATGACGATTTTTCTTGCTCGTGCAGCATTTCCCTCTTAGAGCGGGAGCCATGAAAAATGTTACGGCAAAAAAACGAATAGCCTCGCGTCTGCCCAAATTGGCGACGATGGCCATCGTCTTTTGGGGACTGAGTTCCAGTTCCCATCTAGGCGCGATGCCGGCTTGGATGTTCCCGGCCGACTTGCCGTTGCGTACTGCGACCGAAGAAAAGGGCACTCTGGAAACCCGGATCAAGGTCCTGACGCCGCGCGACGCCGCGCTCTATCGCGCCGCGTTTGCCGCACAGGAAAAAGCCGACTGGGATTTTGCGGAACAAGCCGTCTCGCAAACCAAGGACAAAAGACTTGCCGGGCATATTCTGGCCGATCGCTATCTGCGCAGAGGCATGACTCTCGCGCAAGCCAAGGAATGGTTCTCCTATTATTCGGATCTTCCGGAAGCCGCAGACATCTATTCGATGGCGAAAAACATCCGGGGCTTTTCGAAGGTATCGATCGCCCGCCCCCGAATGACCGAATGGCAAGGCATCAACGGATTCAGTTCCCCCGCATCGTTCCGGAACATAAACGACAACCAGCAAACGCCCCGAGCCATAGCAATTAAGGTTAACGCCGCCCTGCGCCGCGACGACCCCGCCAAAGCCAAAGCCGTTCTGACCGCCGCGCTGAACCGTGGCGAAGTCTCCATCACCAAGGCAGGAGCCCTGTCGAGCCGCATCGCCTCCGTCCTGTTCTATAATGGAGAAACCGATCAGGCCCGGGCCATGGCCCGCACAGCTGCCGACGCCGGAGTTCCGCAGGCTCTGTGGATCGACGGGCTCGCGGCATGGAAACAACACGATTTCGGCACATCGGCCAAAAGGTTCTCGGCGCTGGCGTCGACAAACGGCCTCGCCCCATGGAATAAAGCCGCAGCAGCCTACTGGGCCTATCGCGCCAACAGCAGAAACGCCAACAAAAACGCCGCCTACCACTGGCTGGTGGAAGCCGCCAATTATCCCCAGACGTTCTATGGCGCAATGGCGTCCCAACTCATCGGCCGCAAGATCGAACGCTCGTGGAAAATGCCCGAACTGACGGCAGCCAACATGTCCCGGCTGGCCTCGAATCCCTATGGCTGGCAGGCGCTGGCTTTGGCGCAGGTCGGACGTATCGATTTGGCCGAAAGCTCGCTTCGCAAGCTTTTGTCCGGAAGCGCCCGCGATTATCAAACGGCCGCCCTGGCCTTGGCCGAAAAAGCCCATATGCCGTCGCTTATCCTGTCGCTCAGCGGCCTGACTTTCAGCGACAAGGGAAAGCCGTTCGACGCCGCCCTGTACCCCGTTCCGCCTTGGCAACCGGCCGAAGGCTTCAAGGTTGACCGCGCCCTGATCTACGCGATCATGAGCCACGAGTCGCAGTTTGACCCCGAAGCCGTCAGCTCGAAGGGAGCCTGCGGCCTTATGCAGATCATGCCCGCGACCGCCCGTGTCATCGACAGCGAAGCGTTCGCCAAGCGTCCCTCCAATGCGAATTGCGCCCACCGCCTGTTCGATCCCACGACGAACGTCGGCATGGGTCAAAAGTACGTTCAGGTCCTTTCCGAATCCCCGATCATCGGCAACAATCTGCTCTTCCTGCTCGCCGCCTACAACGGAGGCCCGGGCAAACTGGCGCGCTGGCTTGTGGGCGCGGACAAATCAGACCCCCTGTTGTTCATCGAAAGCCTGCCCGTTCGCCAAACGCGTTATTACGTTCAGCAGGTTCTGCTTCACTATGGCATGTACAGATCGCGTCTGGCCCAGTCCGAAACAGCGATCGCGCAACTTGCGCACGGCGAATGGCCGCGCTTCCAGCTGCACGACGAGCCCCCCTTGCGCGCCCCCAAAAAGGTCGAAATGGCAAGCGCCACGCAGGCCGAAATAAACAAAACGGGCCGCTAGCCTTTCCTAAAAAAGACCCGCAATGGCATCGTCAGTCACAGAAGTCATCGTTATTATCGGATCTCCCGCGACCGAAAAGCCCCGCCGCGCTGACGCAGGGAATCTGGCAAGCGTCGCGAGAAAACGGACGCCTGCTTCCCAAGGGAGACTGGAACGACTTGCCCGAAATTCTGCGCGGCCTCTTGTCCCATCCCATCGCGAGGCCTCAAACCATAAACCTCGGCCCCGGATAAGCGACTACCGCCCCAACATCAGATTGGCAATATCAGCCTCCGCGCCTGGCGTATCGAACGCGAGCTTGACCGGCAAAACGATCACTTCGTCAAGAAACGCCGGAGGAAGCCGGATGGCGTCTTTTTCGGTTGTCAGCAAGCGGGCGCCCCGCACCTCCGCCTCGAGACGAAGCGCGTCGATATCGTCCTCCGTATAGACATGGTGATCCGCAAATTCGCGCGTCCCCGCCACAACGAGCTTCAGGGCGCGCGCGGTCGCAAAAAACTTCGAAGGCCGTGCGATTCCCGCAAAAGCGAAGAACTTCCCGAAATTGGGAAACCCCTTCGGCAAGGAAGGCTCGAGATGGCCGCGAAAAACGGGAATATCGACCTTCTTGGCGATTCCCTGAACGTCCTTGGTGCCGACAATGATGACCGCCGCAGCCCTTTCGAGAGCGTCTTCGAGAGGCTCGCGCAAAGGACCTGCGGGAATAATGCGTCCGTTGCCGATCCCCGTCTGGCCGTCGATCACAAGGATCGATGCGCTGGGAGCAAGATTGGGATTCTGAAAACCGTCATCCGAAATAATGATCGTGCCGTTCTTCTCGGCCTCGCGAACGGCCAAAACCCGGTCGCGGCATACCCATGTCGGAGCGGTAGCGGCAAGAAGAAGGGCTTCGTCGCCGACATCCGCGGCTCCATGAACGGCAAGATCGACACAAGTCAGCTCGCCCTTTCCGCCATATCCGCGCGTAATGAAAACAGGCCTGTGCCCGCAATCCTGAAGGATCTTGGCCAAAGCAATGGCGGTGGGCGTTTTGCCCGCCCCTCCCGCAACGACGTTTCCGACGCAAACCAAAGGTTTATGGGAACGATAGGCGTGAGCGAACCTTTTGCGTAAAGCGGTCCCGGCTTTAAACAGGGAAGACAACGGCGACAACAGCGTTGCCTTGATCGCTGCAAAGCGATCTCCCGGTTGAGGATACCAGAAACGCGGCGTTTTCATATCGTTTCCGTCGTCAGTTATTCGTCCCGGAACCGTGACCGAGTTCGACAAAGAACTCGCAGCGCCGGAACCGATGAAAAAGAAGGGGCTTCGAAGCTGTATACAACCTTTGGAGCCCGGACTCAATAAAGAGCGCCGAAAAACAAATACAAACGCGGTCGCCTTTTTAAAGGTTTATTTGGCGATCCAGGGATCGAGCTCAAGAATGATTTTCTTGAGGATGGACCGTTTACGCTCCGCAAGCAATCGAGCGCTTTCCGCCTGTTTTTTGCGTGTGGCTTCCTCAGACCAAAGGAAATCGACGGCAGGCGCAATCTCACCGGCCGTTGTGATACGCATGGCAGCGCCCTCAACGACGAATTCGCGTTCGATCTCCGAAAAATTGTACATATGAGGACCGAAGACGATAGCCGATCCGAGCTGGGCGGGCTCGATCGGATTGTGCCCGCCGATATCGGCAAACGATCCGCCCATAACGGCAATGGGGCTCAACGCATAAAGCAAGCCCATTTCGCCCAGCGTATCGGCAAGATAAATCTGCGTATCGGAGGAAATCTCTTCGCCCTTGGAGCGGCGTGCGCAAGTCAGCCCGGCAGCTTTGATGGACTCGGCGATCTCGTCGCCGCGATGCGGATGGCGGGGCGCAATAATGGTCAGGCAATCCGGATGAACCGACTGCAAGGCGTGATGGGCCACAAGCGCCATGTCTTCCTCGCCGGGATGGGTCGAAGCCATGAGCCAGAAAGGCCTGTCCTTGATCTGCGCCCGCAACTGGTCGAGAACCAGTTGGTCGTAAGGCAGCGGCGCAGACGTATATTTGAGATTGCCGATGCATTTGACGGGCCGCGCGCCCAAAGCGACAAAGCGTCCCTTGTCCACCTCCGTCTGGGCGAGGCAAAGCCGGAAGGTCGACAAAAGCTCGTTTGCAAAGCCGCGAACGCGGTACCAATTACGAAACGACTGCTCGGACATGCGCGCATTGAGAAGAACGACCGGAACTTCGCGTTCGCGAAGAGCCGCGAGGGTATTGGGCCAAAGCTCGGATTCGATCCAAACGGCAAGGGTGGGTTTCCAGTGATCGAGAAACCGCGCGATACACGGCACGAGATCGATGGGCACATATTGATGAGCGGCATAAGACGGCAGCCTTTTTTCGACCATGCGCGCGGCTGTGACCGTCCCCGTGGTGAGAACGAAGGAAATGCTGAGATAAGTCTCGTGCATTTTTTCGATCAGAAGAAGAAGCGAGGCCGCCTCTCCGACGCTGGCCGCATGGCACCAAACCAGCCGCCCCTCCGGTCTCGGCAAGGACGGATAGCCATAGCGCTCGGCGATTCGCTTGGGATCTTCGCGTCCCTTGAATTGCCGCAAGCGCAGATAAGCGCGCACAAAAGGCGTGCCGATTTGGGTCAGAAGTCGATAAAAGGTCAAAAGCATGGGGGTCTTTTGGGCTCTACAAGTCCTCGGTCCGTTTGAAAATTCAGATTACTGCGGTTTTTGTCAATCAAAATCGGGGATTGTGCCTATTTATTCCAAAAGAGAGCGAAGAAGGACAAGACAACGCGACTCAGTTATGATTCCGGACCTCTCTCAACCGGAGCCCCCATGACCCACGTCCTGAGCGAAGATCACCGCATTGGCCGAAGCAACTGGTTGCGCGCCACCGTTTTAGGCGCCAACGACGGCATTATCTCAACCGCGAGCTTGATTGTCGGCGTGGCGTCGGCTTCGAGCACATCGACGGAAATCATGACGGCCGGGATCGCAGGCATGATCGCCGGAGCCATGTCGATGGCTGCGGGCGAATATGTATCGGTCAGTTCGCAAACGGACATTGAATGCGCAGACCTCGAACGGGAGCGCAAGGAACTGGAAGATCAATGGGATTTCGAGGTCGACGAACTGACCCAAATCTATGTAGACCGGGGGCTTAAGCCCTCCCTTGCGCGCACAGTCGCATTGCAGCTTATGGAAAAAGACGCGCTCGGAGCCCACGCGCGCGACGAGTTGAACATAACCGAGCTCACGACCCCCAACCCCGTTCAGGCCGCGCTGGCTTCGGCGGGGGCGTTCGCCGTGGGCGCGTCGTTCCCCATCCTGACAACGATCCTCTCCCCCCGTGACGTCCTCGTTCCCGTCATGTTCGTTGCCGCGCTCATTTTTCTTGCGATTCTCGGAACGCTGGGCGCCAAAACAGGCGGCGCGAACGTTTTCAAGGCCACGATTCGCGTCGCCTTCTGGGGCGCTCTCGCCATGGCCGTAACCGCAGGCGTCGGCGATCTTGTCGGAAGGACGCTTTAACAAGGACTTATTCGGGAAATAAATGGAATGCTTGTGGTTGCGAACGCCCGGGCTTCGCGATAATGTTAACCTATTTCCCGCTTTCCCGCTTCGTTCACTTTTGGTAGGCTCTATCCATGATGAACACGTCCCCGATGACTCTCCTCGAAGAATTCCTTCTTCTGGCGCTTAACGCCCAAACGGGGAGGTTCCACCCCATCGACAGCGCCATCCTGAACCGCACGGCCGCAAGCGCGGTCCTGATGGAACTCGCCCTGCGCAACCGGATTGATTACGATCTGAGAGACATGTTCTCCGTCGATTCGACGCCGACCGGGGACGATATCCTCGATCCCGTCATCAACCTGATTTCCCAAGCCCCCGTCCTGACGCCCAACTCGACCATCTACTGGCTCGGCAAGCTTTCGGACGAAGGCGAAGCGATCGTCAAAAAAGGCCTCGCCCGCCTCGAAAAACGGGGCCTTGTCGGACAGGCCACGCTCGGATTTTTCTGGATGTTCGGCATGGCAGCCCAACCGACCGTCAACGCAGCCAAGCAAAACGAAGCCAAGGCCGCGCTTCTGGACGGTATGTCCAAAGACAAGATCCCGTCGGCGCGCAACGTCCTTTTGGCCGGGCTTGCCGACTCGTGCGACCTGTTCCGCTATATCCTGAGCGAAGACGAGGCCCGGATTTTTGCGCCGCGCATCGCCGAGGTCTCTCATATGGATCTCATCAGCCAAGCGTCCAAAAGCCTCTCGACCGACGAACCCCTCGCCGCCGCAGCCGGAAGATAGCGGATTTCCGATCCGCCGTTTTTCCAGAACAACCGGAATTACGTTTATGAGAAAATACCTCCCGACACTTCTGCTTGCGTTTCTGACTGCGGCGACAGCCTCGGCGCAAGAGGCCCCTCCTCCGCGCCGCATGCCCCGGACGCCGGTCAAAAGCGCGACGCTCGAAGACCGGGAAGTCATCCCACCGTCACGCCAGCTTTCGGGCCACGCAACCATCATCGACGGAGAGCGCCTGCGCATCGGAAAAACCGATATGCGCCTGTTCGGAATCGTCCCCCCCCAGCTCTCGGCCAGTTTCGGGCCGCAAGCGCGCTCTGTCCTCGACTCTCTCGCGAACGGCCAGATCCTGACCTGTAAAATCCGCGACCGCGATCACGACAAGAGACTTCTGGCGACCTGCATCAACGGCAACAATGTGGACGACGCGCAC
>JAQUUS010000063.1 GCA_028693775.1 Alphaproteobacteria bacterium
GCCTGCATGGCCAATATCGCTAATCGGTCCTTCCTCCCGAACGCCGACGCCCGCACAGGAGCACCATGAACCGATCCTCAACACGCCTCGCCCCTCCTCGTAAAATCGCCCACATCGCCATGGACGTTCAGGATAAGTACACCCATTACTTCTACGGCGACGGACAGGAAAAGACCTTTCCCATCGCCATTAGAACGTTCGCCGACGACCTCCAAAAAATAGGTATTCCGACGATCTGGGTCGCATGGGGAACCCACGCCGAGTTCAAATACTATTCGAAAAAAGTAACGGCGGCTTGGCCCGATAAAAAACGTAACGTCCTTCTGAACGGCCTGACGCTGACATGCTGCCCCATCGGACGTGACGAAGAAATCTTCTCCAAAGGTGACAACGACGCTTTCTTCGACGGAACGCTCGCAAAAATCCTCAAAAGCCAAGGCTACGACGCCATCCTGCTGACAGGAATGGATACAGGCGCATGCGTCGTCGAATCCCTGAACGGAGCGATGAAAGAAGGTATCCGCTGCATCGTGATCTCCGACCTCGTCGCCGACAGCTGCGGAGAAAAACACGGCAAGTCCGACTGGCACATCAACGAAATCGGCAGCGTCCTCAAAGCCATGAACGAAGCGCCGACCGCCTTTGAGCACATGACCGGAGCCGAAGCCCTGAAAGCCTTTGCGCCTAAACAAAGCCTTGCAGCCCAACGCGGCCAAATCAGCGCGCCGAGCCCGGCCTGAGATGCGCGTTATCCACATATCCATGGATGTCCAGGACCGCTATCTCAAGCCTCTGAGCCCCTACACCAAAAAAACCTATCCGATAGCCGCACGCGCCTTTGCCGACGAGCTTCGAGATATGGGCGTCCCGACAATCTGGGTCGGCTGGGACCGCGCCAAGCACAGCTTCAAATATTATTCGCACAAAGCCACGGGCCCGACCGCGCGCGAAAAAACGCTCCTGCGTCATTCGCATCGGCCGACAGGCCGCCGCCTGAACCACAGAACGAAAGACTTGTCCAAAACGCTGGGCCTCAAGCTTTCGGAAATCAAAACAGGCGAAGATATTTTCTACAAAGGCGACGACAACGCTTTCGATACGGGTTATCTCGGAAAAATGCTGAAGGCGCAGAAAGTCGATCTGATCCTGCTTTCGGGCCTGAACACAGGCGCCTGCATCGTCCAATCGCTCATGGGCGGCCTCAAAGAAGGCTTCACTATCGTCGTCGTCTCCGACCTTCTGGCCGACAGGCGGGGAGAACGTCTTCGTCAAGCCTTTTGGGGCAACGCACCGTGGCATATCGACCGGCTCGACAAAATGCTTCTCGTGCTGAACCATTCCCAAAAAATCGAGTACGCCCACATGACGCGCGAAGACATACGAATGGCTTTTGCCTCGGGCCGCCCGGACGAAAGCCTCAAAAGCGTCCTTCCCCGTCCCACCGCCGGATAAGCGGCAAAGCCTAGCGCGTCTTCTTCCGGCCTTTTCTTCCCTTGCCCTCGGGCGTGAGGTTCGTTCCGGGCGCAAAGCTGGTTTCGATTTCCAGCTCCGCCGTCTCGAGCCGCCTGATCTCGTCGCGCAGCCGCGCGGCCTCCTCGAATTCCAAATTCCCGGCGGCTTCCTTCATGCGTTTTTCGAGATCGCGGATATGCGCCTGCAAATCCTTGCCCGAGAGCGTCACATCGTCGGCCATCCCCGCCTTCACGGTCAGATGATCGCGCTCATAAACCGAGCCCAGAATGTCTGAAATGGACTTCTTCACGCTTTCGGGCGTAATGCCGTGCTCCGCATTATAAGCCATCTGCCTTTCGCGACGCCTGTTCGTTTCCTCGATTGCAGCCGTCATGCTGCCCGTCATCCTGTCGGCATATAAAATCGCCCTGCCGTCCAGATTGCGCGCCGCGCGGCCAATGGTCTGGATCAGCGAGGTGCGCGAACGCAAATAGCCTTCCTTGTCGGCATCCAAAATCGCGACAAGCCCGCATTCGGGAATATCCAGCCCCTCGCGCAACAGATTGATGCCCACCAGAACGTCATAAACGCCCAGCCGCAAATCGCGAATAATCTCGATACGCTCCAGCGTCTCGACGTCCGAGTGAATATAGCGAACCTTGATATCCGCATCGCCCATGTATTCGGTCAGCGCCTCGGCCATCTTCTTGGTCAACGTCGTCACCAGAACGCGCAACCCCTTTGCCACGACGCTATGAATTTCTCCCAGCAGATCGTCCACCTGCCTGTCCGTCGGCCGCACAATCACCGGCGGATCCATCAATCCGGTCGGACGCACCACCTGCTCGATGAAAACGCCGCCCGTCTGCTCCAGCTCCCAGGGCCCCGGAGTCGCCGAAACAAAAACGGTCTGAGGCCGCATCCTGTTCCATTCCTCAAACTTCAGCGGCCTGTTGTCCACGCACGACGGAAGCCTGAACCCATATTCCGCGAGCGTCGACTTCCGCTTGAAATCGCCGTTATACATGGCGTTGAGTTGCGGAACCATGGCGTGGCATTCGTCCACAAACAGCATCGCGTTTTCCGGCAAATACTCAAACAGCGTCGGCGGCGGCTCGCCCGGAGCCCTGCCGGTCAGATAGCGCGAATAGTTTTCGATGCCCGAACACGATCCCGTAGCCGCGATCATCTCCAGATCGAACGTGGTCCGCTCGCGAAGCCGCTGCTCCTCGATCAGCTTGCCCTGCGCAATAAACTCCGCGCAACGCGCCTTCATATCGGCCTTGATCTGAACGGCGGCCTGCGCCAGCGTCGGCTTGGGGGTCACATAGTGGCTGTTGGCATAAAGCTTGACGGCATCGAGCTCCCGCCCCTTTTCGCCCGTCAGCGGATCGATCTCGACGATCTTCTCGATCTCGTCCCCGAAAAGCGCAATCCGCCACGCCGTGCTCTCCAGATGCGCCGGGAAAATCTCGACGGTATCGCCCTTGACGCGAAAATCTCCGCGCCCGAAAGCGATATCGTTGCGCCTGTATTGCAACTCGACCAAAGCGCCCAGCAAAGCCTGCCGCCCGATCTCCTGCCCCTTGGAAAGCCCGGCCACCATCGTCTGATAAGTTTCGACCGAACCGATGCCATAAATGCACGACACGCTGGCCACGATAATGGCGTCATCGCGTTCCAGAAGAGCCCGCGTGGCCGAATGGCGCATGCGGTCGATCTGCTCGTTAATCATGGACTCTTTTTCGATAAAGGTATCCGAGCGCGGGACGTAAGCCTCCGGCTGGTAATAGTCGTAATAGCTCACAAAATATTCGACGGCGTTGTTGGGAAAGAACGCCTTCATCTCGCCATAGAGCTGAGCCGCAAGCGTCTTGTTGGGAGCCAGAATAAGCGCGGGCCTCTGCAACCGCTGAATGGTTTGTGCGACGGTAAACGTCTTTCCCGATCCCGTCACGCCCAGCAAAACCTGATCGCGCTCGCCTTCCTGCAAGCCGCGCACAAGCGCTTCGATAGCCTGAGGCTGATCGCCCGCGGGGCTATACTCTGAAACAAGTTCGAACGCCCTGCCTGCCTCGGGCCGGAAATCCGGCTTTTTCACGTCTGCAAAAATAGGAAAAGTCATCTCTCGCCCCTCAATCCGGCGCGTCCTTATACCGCCGTTGGAGGCCGGACTCAAACTCCCCGTCCCCCGGCCCTTGCGGCATCAAAAACACTTAATCTCCAAAGAGTTATTCCAACCCCTTCAAAGAGGCTTTTCGCCCGCCACAAATATTACTACACTTGATACAGAGCATCCGGCAAAGAACGATAATCTTTTGGGTATTTCCGGACCTCATCCGAAAAATTCCGCTTTTCCCCGGCGAAAAAGGCCGTTACCCTCTGCTGCGGTTTTAACGACATCTGATTAAAAGGATAGCCATTATGACAGACCAATCGAGCCTCAAGGATTTTCTCCCGGACGATAGCGACAAACTCGGATTCTTCAGCCCCTACATCGATAATATTGTCAACAGATGGAATTGGATCGGTCCGCGCATGTTTGCGGACGAAGGCCGCCGCCTTGCGGGCGTGCAGGCATGCATTGTCGGCCAAATCCTGGCCGCGATGAAAGAAACGCGGTCGTTCTGGATCCCCATCAGCGGCGTCCACTCCGAGCGCGGCGGCTACGACAACAAATCCGCGTTCCACATCCTGAAAACGGAAAAAGACATCGCG
Organism: Alphaproteobacteria bacterium; assembly: GCA_028693775.1. Classification (GTDB taxonomy): domain Bacteria; phylum Pseudomonadota; class Alphaproteobacteria; order UBA9219; family UBA9219; genus CAIXLI01. The sequence continues at coordinate 4,171 of JAQUUS010000063.1, forward strand.
ATATCGCCCGACGGAAAAGCGGTCTCGCTCACAATGCCGTTGCTGTTCAAGATTGCCGCCAAGGCAGCCAAGGGAAGCAAAATGGAAACGCCGGTTCCCTATCGGGACGTCGAACGCCCCGGCTACGCCAAGCCCAAAACCATCGAACTCGGCGCGAAGTAACGCAAGAGCGGCAGGCTAAAGCTTCGGCCCAAGGCGCGAAGCCTTGCCGCGTTGTTTTGCGGCCCGCCTCGCCTTGAACGCCGGCTTCATCTCTGCGGTCTTTTGAGGGTTTTGCACGTTCAAAACCGCGTACTTTCCGCCCTTGGCAACAAACGGCTTCGCCGAAACGGCGGCCCCCTGCGCCTTTGGATGCGAGGCGATCTCTTCTCTGGTCGCAAGGAATCCGTGCTCTCTCCAGAACTTGGCGTTCTTGACCCACGCCTCGTCAGGCTGCCTGTCCGAAGGGAACGGCGGAGCCTCCTTGCCCGGAAACATCGTATAGATGCCCCACTTGCCCGTCGGGCCATAAGGTCCGCCAATCGCGGTCACAACGTTGGTCTGGGGAATTTCGCCTTTTTCAGCCTGAACGGCGGTAAAAGCGGCTTCGCCCGGCGTTCCTGCATCGCGCACGAGCCTGTGTTGCGAGTCCTCAGACTGCCCCTTAAGCGAAACCAAAGCATCGGTTCCGACGGGCTTGTCGAAATTGAGAGTCAACACCACGCGCGAAGGATTTTCGCCTTTAGCAATCTGAGCCTCGAAGGCAGCCTTCAGTTCTTTCTCGACGCGCTGCATCACGGCATCCTTGGCCTCCGGATGGAACTTCGACCCGGCCACAAGGCTCTGCGCAAAATGCCGCTCCAAATGCCCCTGATCTTCGCCAAACAAGCTGACATATTCGGTCGCCTGATTGGTCGGCATTTTGTTCGCTTTGTTTCCTTCGGCCTCAATCTTATTGACAACCTTTATTGCCTCGAGCGCAAGCTTGGCCTCGACCACTTTGGTTTGGAGCTGCCTGACCCATTGCTCTTTGCGCATGTCCCCTGTTGCGTTTAGAAAGTCAGGCTCTCTTAATTGAATCATCTTGGTAATGGCGACAGCTTCCGGAATTTTGTCGAGAATGCCTTGCACGGCAGCCTTAACGACCGGAAGTTGTTTATTCGTATATTTCGTCGAAAGGCCATACTCATCCGGATATTCGTCATCGTCCGTCGGAAATGAACCAAACGCAAAAATTTTGAACATCTCCTGCTTTCCAAGGCTGCCTTTGTAAACATCGATATACTGGTTGTCAGGCAGCTCTTTGTAGCCTTCACGCAGGCTGAAAAATGAATTGTCATTCCAGTTATCGATTCCCCGCCCTGCTTCTTTGTCCTGCGGTTTGACCAACTGCATAAGAACGCTCGGATCGAAAGACGCGCGCTCAGGTACAGCATCGAGGGCGTTCACGAAAACGGTATCCAATTCCGTGCACAAATTTCTCGCATCGAGATCGGGCTGAGCGCTAATCCCGTGGCGTTTGCCGGGAGGGCATACTTTCTCTTGCAAATAACCGTTGGCCGTTTCAAGCAGCGAGGCCGCCAAAGACTCGGAAAAACCTTCCGGAACAGTCGCCATAACAGACTCCCTCAAATACATTTAAATATAAAGATCAAAAAGCGGATCCTCTAAAATCCCGTCTTATTCCATCCGCCCTGTAATAATAGCACATTACTCCGATATTATTTACTATCATATCGAGCTTAACAAATGGTAAGCCATTGTTTTACCATCAGAAAACATCGATCAAGGAAAAAACCGCGTGCAATTTCAGAAGCGACGGCGGGCTCAAACCGGATCGTACGCCAAACCGCCCAAAAGGACGTCCAGCCGAGCGATATCGTCGGCTGGGTTGTAGAACTTGTCCATCGGCGTGACCATTTCTCTGGCGTGCTGCCAGCGCGCCCAGCTCTTGTCGCCCATGGGATTCAAGTTGCGAGCGACCGGAATGGCGTCGCCGATCTCCCCGCCACAACACAGAACGACGTCGTTCCCAGCCTCCGAGGCGCGCAAGGCGAGGTCTGGCAAATTTCCGTTCAAAGCCTTCATCTGAAGATCGTCCGACAAAAGCAGCCCATCGAAACCCATCTTGCCGCGAATGATGTCGCTATTGACCGTGAACGACAAGGATGCCGAATTTTCCGGATCGAGCGCCGTAAAGACGGCATGGGAATTCATGCCCAGAGGCACATCCTTCAGAAGCTCGAACGGAACGAAATCCTGAGCCTCCAGATCGGCGCGAGGAACGTCGATGGTCGGCAGCGTCACATGCGGATCGACGCGCATGCGGCCATGGCCCGGGAAATGTTTGATAACGGGAAGAATGCCGTTGGCGAGATACGTCTCGACCTGCGCGCGAGCAAGCGCGGCAACGGAAGACGGCGAGCCGCTGAACGCGCGGTCGCCAATGGCGGAGTTCTGGTCGAGGCCGAACAAATCGACAACAGGAGCGCAATTGATGGTGATACCGAGTTTAACGAGCTCATAGGCGGTGATCCGCGTATAGAGCTTGACGGCCTCGATGCCCCACTCGGGATCTCGCTCATACATAATGCCGAAAGAGCGGGCTGCGGGATATTGCACCCAGTTGGGAGCCTTGAGCCGTGCGACCCGGCCACCTTCCTGATCGATGGCGATGGGAAGATCGTCGTTTCCCACAGAAGCGCGCAAGTCGTTAATGAGCAGGCGAACCTGATCCTTGTATTCGCAATTGCGCGTAAAGAGAATAAAACCGAACGGATCGGCGGATTTAAACGCAGCGCGCTCCTCAAGGCTTAGTTGAGTTGTCGCACACCCCAGCATGAGGGGCTTTGGCCTTTTTTCGTCATTTTCCAACAAGGATGCACCCTGCATTCATTTTTTTCAGGGAGGAGCATATACGATTCGCTTCGCTTTTCGCGAGTAAATCACTCTGAATACGATAATAAATGCCCTTGCTGCCGAGATCGGCGCGAACCAGATGCAATTTGGCGACGCCGAGTTCCGAGGCATATTTGCGGCTGAGACTGTCCACCATCGCCTTTGCGCGAACCTGATCGCGGCTTGAGGCGAGCTGAACGACATAATTGCCAGTTGCCGCAGATGCGGCAGGCGCGGCTTCTTTCTTTGCTCCCACATCGCTTATGATTTTCTCGATAGACAAAGCCTCCTCTTTTTTGGGCTTTGCCGGTTCTGCCTGAGTTTTCTGGACCTTGGCTGGCGCAGGCTTGGCCGCAGGAGCGGAAGCAACGGGGGGCGGCTCGGCCGCAGCCTTCGGCAGAAGATCGGTGGGCGCCGACGACGGCGCGGCTACCGGAGCGGCGGCAGGCTCGGCAGGAACGGAAACGATAACCGTCTGCGTAACCGGAGGTTCAACGGCAGGTGGAATCGCCGTCGAGGGAATTTCCTTGGGCGTTTCAGGAAGAGGAAGCAAATGCTCGACTTCGGGAACCTTGGCAGCCTTGTTTTCAAGCTGGTCATAAACGCGAACGTCCTGATGCGGAATATCGATCCCGCCCGGATTTTCAGGACGTTGCTTATAGGCCCCTT
>JAQUUS010000064.1 GCA_028693775.1 Alphaproteobacteria bacterium
CGTTCAAGCGCTCCCGCCGCCGTGCGCCTAGCGCACATTTAAACACGCCTTCAATCCACCATCGTTGCCTTTGTATTCATTCTCTCAAGAGGGGAAAGTTATGACCAGATTTTTAGACGTTAGTGCCGTTAGCCAGCTTCTTCGGACCGTCGGCATCGAAAAGGCCATTGCGGACATGGCCAAGTATATTGCTTCCGATTACAAGCGTTGGGACGAGTTCGAAAAGGTTTCGCGCGTTGCTCACCATTCCGAGCTCGGCGTGATCGAACTTATGCCTACCTCCGATAAAAAGCTGTTCGCTTTTAAATATGTGAACGGCCATCCCAAAAATATCGAACGGAACCTTTCCACTGTTCTTGCATGCGGCCTTCTGGCTGAGATGGACACAGGGATGCCTGTGCTGCTCAGCGAAATGACGTTGCTGACTGCCGTTCGGACGGCTGCGACGTCGGCGGCGGTTGCAAAGATCCTCGCTCGCAAGGACAGCAAGGTTATGGCTGTGATCGGCAACGGAGCCCAGAGCGAATTCCAGATTTTGGGGTTCAAGGCCGTGCTCGGGATTGAGGAGGTTCGCCTTTATGATATCGATCCAAAGGCGATGGCCAAGCTTGTGCGCAACCTTGCGCATACGGGACTGAGGGTTGTGACGGCGGCTTCGGTTCGCGAGGCTGTGAAGGGGGCTGACATCGTGACGACCATTACGGCGGACAAGGCGAAGGCCGTTATTCTTACGCCCGACATGATCGAGGCCGGTATGCATATCAATGCGGTCGGCGGCGATTGCCCCGGCAAGACCGAGCTTCATCGCGACGTTTTGAAGATGGGGCGTGTGTTTGTTGAGTATGAGCCTCAGACGCGCATTGAGGGCGACATTCAGCAGATGCCTGCCTCATTTTCCGTGACGGAGCTGTGGGAGGTTCTTTCGGGTTATGCGTCTGCTCGTGAAAACGAGGGGGACGTCACTATTTTCGACTCCGTGGGCTTTGCGTTGGCGGATTTCTCGGCTTTGCGTTACATCAACGATACGGCCGCGCGGTTGAATGCGGGGACCACCATAAACATCGTGCCTTTGCTCGAAAACCCAAAGGATTTGTATTCCTTGTTGTCGCCTGTGGCGCTTCCTCTCATGCCAAAGGTGAAGGAGGGCGTTGCCGTGCAACGTATTTCGGCCTAGCCGGGACTTGGGGCGGACGGAAAAGACGGTTAATGCCTGTCGGCTGCGGGGGGAAAACAGATACTTTGCTTTTGGCCCCCGCCGTTTCCGTTTATCGAATATTGGCAACGTCGGCGGAGTTTGTTAGAAGCATGCATCGCCGTATATAACTTATTATAAAAACCGGGTAACTGACATGAATGCACCGAAAAACGCAGCGCCGAAAACGGCTATTTCGCCCACGCGCGCCGAGAATTATGCCGAATGGTATCAGCAGATCGTTCGCGGAGCCGATATGGCCGAGCTTTCGGGCGTGCGCGGATGCATGATTATCAAGCCGAACGGTTACGGCATTTGGGAACTCATGCAGCGCGATCTTGATCGCCGCTTCAAGGAAACGGGGCATGAGAACTGCTATTTTCCGTTGTTCATTCCTCTCAGCTATTTCCAGAAGGAAGCCGATCATGTGGAGGGGTTTGCGAAGGAGATGGCTGTCGTTACGCATCACAGGCTGAAGGCGAAAGACGGCGTGCTCGTTCCGGACGGCGAGCTTGAGGAACCTTTGATCGTTCGCCCGACGTCGGAGACGGTTATCGGCGTTGCCATGGCGAAATGGATCAAGTCTTATCGCGATCTGCCTTGCCTTGTGAACCAGTGGGCTAACGTTGTGCGCTGGGAGATGCGCCCCCGGCTGCTTTTGCGCACGGCGGAATTTTTGTGGCAGGAAGGCCATACGGCGCACGAGACGATGGAAGACGCGATGGCCGAAGCCAAGCGCATGCACGAGATTTATCGCCAGTTTGTCGAAGAGGTTATGGCTATTCCGGTTGTGATGGGCGAAAAGCCCGCGCATGAGCGTTTTCCGGGCGCAGTCAACTCCTTCTCTATTGAGGCCATGATGCTGGACGGTCGCGCGCTTCAGGCCGGGACGTCGCATTATCTGGGGCAGAACTTCTCGAAGGCTCTGAACATTCAGTTCCAGAGCCGCGAGGGCAATCTTGAAAACGTTCATACGACCTCGTGGGGCGTTTCGACGCGCTTGCTTGGCGCTCTGGTTATGACGCATGGCGACGACAACGGGTTGCGTGTGCCTCCGCGTATTGCGCCGTGGCACGTTGTGATTGTGCCCGTGCTTCGCAACGACAGCGACAAGGATGCTGTTCTGGCCTATTGCGAGAGCCTCAGGAACGAGTTGAATGCGCAGATATTTGCGGGGGCCCCGGTTCGCGCAAAGGTCGATATGCGCGAGATTTCAGGGCCGGATAAAAAATGGGACTGGGTGAAGAAGGGGGCTCCGCTTATTCTCGAAATCGGTCCTCGCGACGTTGAGGGCGGCAAGGTTTGCATCATGCGCCGCAATGCGCTTGAGAAGGGCAAGAGCTTTGCGCTTCGCGCCGAGTTTGTTTCGGGCGTTGCCGATGAGCTGGCCTCGATCCAGAAAGACATGTTCGATCAGGCTCTTGCTTTCCAGAAGGCGCGTACGGTTGCGGACATCAAGGATCGCAAGGCGTTCGATGCGTATTTTGCCGCCGAGAACGCTTTTGAGAGCGGGCCGGGCTTCGTTCGCGCCAAGTGGTCGGGAGATCCCAAGTCCGTCGAGACGCTCGAGGCTTTGGGGGTGACCGTTCGCTGCATTCCTTTGGATCAGGACGGCAAGGAAGGGACCTGCGTTCTTACGGGGGCTCCTGCGACGATGGACGCCATCTTCGCCCGCGCTTATTGACCCTTTCTCATCCCCTTGCGGGATAGGGGAAGGGCGGGGTATACAAAGACTCCCTGCACAAAACCAAGCGCGTAAAACCTATGCTCTTTACTCCTTTCGAACGCCTCATTGCCATGCGCTATCTTCGCGCCAAAAGGCAGGAAGGCTTTATCTCGGTCATCACATGGTTTTCGCTCATCGGCATTGCCTTGGGCGTTGCGACGCTGATTGTTGTCATGTCTGTGATGAACGGGTTCAGGCAGGAACTGTTTCAGCGCGTGATCGGGCTGAACGGGCACATGAACGTTTATGCGATGCAAGGCGCCGTTGACGCCTATCAGCCGCTTGTCGAGCGGTTGAGCAAGGTGAAGGGCGTGACGGAGGTTGCTCCGACCGTTGAGGCGCAGGCGCTGATTACGCACGAGGGGACGGCGTCGGGCGCTTATGTGCGCGGCCTCTCGCCAGAAGCGATCCGCAGAAGGCCGACGATTGCCCGCAATATCAAATACGGCTCTTTGAATTCCTTTGGCGATAACACAATCGCTATCGGCATTCGCATGGCCAACAGGCTGGAGATCAAGGTCGGGGATTCTCTGACGCTTATTTCGCCCGTCAGCAAGACAACGGTTTTCGGTTCTGCGCCACGGCTGCGGGCCTATACGGTCGGCGCGGTTTTCGATGTGGGCATGTTTGGATACGACAATAATTTTATCTTTATGCCGCTCAAGGCCGCGCAGATCTTTTTCAGTACGGGGCAGGGGGTGACGGCGCTTGAGATGTTTGTGACAGATCCGCAGAATTTGCGTGAGGTCCGCAAGGATATCATTGCCGCCATCGGGCCCGTTCAGCAGCAGCCTTTGCGCCTTCTGGACTGGCAGCAGAACAATTCCAGCTTTTTTACCGCGCTTCAGGTCGAACGAAACGTGATGTTCCTGATTTTGACGATGATTATCCTCGTTGCGGCGTTCAATATCATTTCGAGCCTGATTATGCTGGTGAAGGATAAAGGCAGGGATATTGCGATTTTGCGCACCATGGGCGCGACGCGCAGGTCGGTGATGAAAATCTTTTTCCTTAATGGCTCGTTTATCGGGGTTGTGGGAACGTCGTTCGGGCTGGCTTTGGGGCTTTTGTTTGCCCAGAATATCGAAGCCATTCGCCAGATCGTTCAGAAGCTGACGCATACCGATCCTTTTGCGCCGGAGGTGTATTTCCTGACGCACATGCCGTCGGTTGTCGATTGGCAGGATGTCGTGCGGATTGTCGTCATGTCGCTGACGCTGTCGTTCCTCGCCACGTTGTATCCGGCCTGGCGCGCCGCCAAACTCGATCCGGTAGAGGCTTTGCGCTATGAGTGAACCCGTTCTCGATCTTCGCAACGTTACGCGCACCTTTCCTCAGGCGGGGGAGCCTTTGAATGTTTTGCGCGGGTGCTCTTTGGCAATCGCTCCCGGCGAGACGGTTGCGCTCATCGGACCTTCGGGATCGGGGAAGTCGACGCTTTTACACAGCGCGGGCTTGCTTGAAAAACCCGATGAGGGCGAGATTGTCATTGCCGGGCAGGATGCGGTCAAGCTCGACGATGCGGGGCGCACCGCTCTGCGGCGGCGCACGATCGGGTTTGTTTATCAGTTTCATCATTTGCTGCCGGAATTCTCGGCGCTTGAAAATGTGGTGATCCCTCAGATGATCGCGGGCGTTTCGCGCAAGGATGCAGAAAAACGCGCCCGCGAGCTTCTCGAAAAGGTCGGGCTTTCGAACAGGGCAGACAATCGTCCGGGCAAGCTGTCGGGCGGCGAGCAGCAGCGTGTGGCTATTGCACGCGCCCTTGCGAACAAGCCCCGGCTATTGATTGCGGATGAGCCGACCGGCAATCTTGACCCTTCGACCGCCGATCATGTGTTCGAGGTTTTGCAGGAACTCGTGAAATCGCAAGATCTCGCTTTGCTTATGGCGACACATAACATCGATCTGGCGAAGAAAATGAGCCGGATTGTCGAGATCAGGGCCGGACAACTGTTTGCAGGAAACTAGCGTTCGCCCGCAGAATGGGCAGTTTGCGGCGCGCCACCTCATGAAATCCGGCGACGTGCTTGCCGTTGAGTTCCCAGTTTAATGCTTCCCAGTTTTCGGGATGCGCATATAGAACCCCGCCGGTTTGCTTGACATGCGCGCTGCCGTTGGGGGCGTGAATGAAGGGTATTTCTCCGCTTTTGCCAAGGAAATCCTCTCCGTCGATGAAGCCGACGCGGTAGCCTGCCTTTTGTGCGATGAAGGCTTGCGCGAATTGATCCCATGAGTAGGTTCCGGGACCGCATACGGCTGCGACTTCGCCGAGAAACAGCCTGCCGTGATCGTAGGAATATCCGTCGGTTCCTTCGACGGCTTTGAATGTATTGCCAAACCGCTTCACGATGGCATCGAGAGAAAGTCTTTCGCCGTCGGGGGCGTATATGGCTTCGGTCAGTTCATCCAGAAGGACGTTCGGGTGCGCATGCGAATATACGACTGTCATTTCGGAAAAAGGCTTGCTCGGCTGAAGCGTAATCGGCTCGATGCGTTCGAGAACATTTCCGTCTTCCGTCGACGTGAAGGTAACGTGTTCTGAGGGGCCATTTCCGATGCGGCGGAACATTTCGTCTTGTATGGGGCGGTATATCCATGCGGCTTCGATGCATCCGTTTGTGAGGCTGGATAGCTGAATCGAAAATTTGGGAAGGCCTTTGCTGAAGTTTATCGTTCCGTCAATCGGGTCGATGCACGTTTCAGCATGCCCGAGCGGCCGGTAATCGTCCGTTGCGGATTTCGGCAGCGTTTTGCCGCTTTCGATGATCGTTTTGAGAATTTTGAAGAAATTTCGGGCGTCTTCGTTCGAGAGATCGAAGGGCCTTGTGATGTCCAGAGCGTCGATGACGGCTTGTTCTTCGGTTGTGAAAGGCGGGATGTATTCTTCGCCAAAGACGGGATCGTCGGGGACGTCTTTCTTTCGTTCGCGCGTGAAGAGGATTTGCGTGGCTATGTCGGCATAGGTTACGGGAGAGTCGCCGCATGCCGGATCGCCGGATTTTTTGCTGACGGTTCCCGGATCGATCTTTCTATAGTAAAACGGAAGGGCTATGTTTTTCCCGATCTGACGTAGCGCGGTTGTTACATGTTGAATGGATTTATCCATGAGCTATGTGCCTGTCGTTTGTCATTGAGATATGGCTTCTTGTCTATTCGTTCGGCTTGGCCTCATGCCGGAAAATGTATTTTCTTGCTTGTCCTGCTGCGTTCTGTAAAAGCTGTCGTGTGCCCTCTAGAATACATGTCAACCCCTTGAATAAAAAGGGATTTCTGCGAATTTTTTGCTTTTTTTTGCCGGGCGGAAGTGCTAGAAAGAAGCTTCGTTTTAAACCCGTGATTCTTACGGATTTTCCGGTTCGCCAGCGTCCCGAGCTGTGGGTTCGGGCGGAGCGAAAGACCGGCGATAAACCAGACGAAAAGAACAGGATCTATTGTGACCGATAATACCCCTATGCCTCCTTCGACGCCCAACGATATTAAGCCGATTACGATCGAAGACGAAATGCGTCAATCGTACCTTGCGTACGCAATGAGCGTTATTGTTTCGCGTGCGCTTCCGGATGTGCGCGACGGTTTGAAGCCGGTTCATCGCCGTATTTTGTATGCGATGAAGGAAGGCGGATACGATAGCTCGAAGCCTTACCGCAAATCGGCGCGTATCGTCGGTGACGTGATGGGTAAATATCACCCGCATGGCGATGCCGCGATTTATGACGCTATGGTGCGTATGGCGCAGGATTTTTCGATGCGCCTGCCGCTGATCGACGGACAGGGGAATTTCGGCTCAATGGACGGCGATAGCGCTGCCGCCATGCGTTATACCGAGGCGCGGCTGGACAAGGCCGCAGAGACGATGCTGGAAGATATCGACAAGGAAACGGTCGATTTCCATCCTAACTACGACGAGTCGGTGCAAGAGCCGGACGTTTTGCCTTCGCGGTTTCCCAATCTGCTGGTTAACGGCGGCGGCGGTATTGCGGTCGGTATGGCGACCAATATTCCTCCGCACAATCTCGGCGAAGTTTGCGACGCGACGCTCGCGTTGATCCGAAACCCGGATATTTCTATCGACGAACTCCTTGAGATCATTCCTGGACCTGATTTTCCGACGGGCGCGATTATTCTTGGCGCATCGGGCTGCAAGGCGGCCATGCATACGGGGCGCGGAAGCGTTGTTATGCGCGCACGCCACCAGATCGAGGAAATCCGCAAGGACAGGCAGGCTATCGTTTTTACCGAGATTCCGTATCAGCTCAACAAAGAGTCTCTGGTCAAGCGCATTGCCGAGTGCGTTCATGAGAAAATCATCGAGGGCATTTCCGAACTGCGCGACGAATCCGATCGCGACGGCGTGCGCGTCGTTGTCGAGCTCAAGCGCGACGCCATGGCTGAGGTCATTCTGAACCAGCTTTTCGCTCATACGCCGCTGCAATCTAACTTTGCGGTGAATATGCTGGCGTTGAACAACGGGCGTCCGCAGTTGATGAACCTTAAAGAGGTTCTTTCGGCGTTCGTTATGTTTCGCGAGAAGGTCATTACGCGCCGTACCGAATACGAGTTGCGGCAGGCGAGGGATCGCGCGCACATTTTGCTCGGCCTTGCGGTTGCCGTTGCGAATATCGATGAGATCATTGCGCTGATCCGCAAGGCGAACGATCCCTCCATCGCGAAGGCTGAATTGATGGCGCGCGATTGGCCCGTGGGCAACGTTGCTCCGTTGATCGCCTTGGTTGACGAAGGGTTCGATGCCGGGGCGGCTAATCCGATTTACAAGCTTTCCGAGATGCAGGCC
>JAQUUS010000065.1 GCA_028693775.1 Alphaproteobacteria bacterium
AGCCATGAAAAACATGAACGACGAAAAGCAGATGCGCAGCGACTGGCATCTGCCGATCTGCAGCGGCAATGAGCGCCTGCGCACGGAAAGCGGCGAGAAAGTGCATCCGACGCAAAAACCGCTTCCACTTCTGTACCGCGTGATTATGTCGTCAACCAAGCCCGGAGACGTGATCCTCGATCCGTTTTTCGGCTCCGGCACGACGGGAGCGGCCGCCAAGCTTCTGGGGCGCCACTTCATCGGGATCGACCGCGACAAAACCTACGCGAAGTACGCCGAGAAGCGGATCGATCAAACCGAACCGGTCACGGACACCGAGCTCCTCACCACGCCCTCCAGGCACGAAGAGCCCCGCATACCGTTCGGGATTATCCTCGAGCGCGGACTTTTGCGTCCCGGCCAGTTTTTGTTCGACGAACGGCAAAGGCACAAGGCGCGGGTGAAAGCCGACGCCACGCTGCAAGCCGTCGAAGACGGAGACAAATACACGGGCTCGATCCACAAGGTAGGCGCGCTGGTGCAAGGGCTCCCGGCCTGCAACGGCTGGACGTTCTGGTGCTACGATTCCGACGGAAAAGGCCGCCTTCAGCCCATCGACCTGCTGCGCCAGCGCGTACGCGCCGAAGCCTTGAGCTGAAGCTCAGGGCTTGACGAGTCCCAGAAGCTTCGTGTGCTCGTGATCCTCATAATAGGCGATTGAATCCAGCCTTGCGCTGAGATTGGCCTCATCGACATGCTTCTGGTCGGTCTGGGAATAGCTGGCTTCCCGCCTGCGTCCGCGTCCGTCAAACTTGACCAGAGGCTCCACATAAACGATCCGGAGATTGTATCTGGCATAGATTTCCCTTGTGCCGGATTCGTTCATGCGCTTGAGCAGAGCCTTGGCCTCGGCCTCCGGCATGGGCAAGCCGTCCGTATAGATGGTGGAGGTCAGATAGGCCCTGAAGATGCGAGGAAGATAAACGGCATCGGAATCGTTGCACCCGCTGGAAAGAGACGTCAGCGTGATGATATTGACTCCGTCCACAGCGTCCTTCGCCGAGAAACGAAACATCTTTGCGTTGAAGTCATAGCGTCCCAAAGGAAGCTTGATGTCGTAATAAAAAGTGACAGGAAAAGTCGCGACATTCAGCTGAACGGATTTCCGGATAGCCTGCCTGACCTCATTCCACTTGAAATCGTTGGAATAGAACTGGCTATAAATGTCGCATTCTGTGATGCGCGCATAATCGTCGAGAAGGTTTTCGTCGCCGAGATCCACGGCGCCGAACCGGATCATGGTCCGTATGAGATTCGCGCGCGAAGGCTCGATATAGTCGTCGGCGAGCGCGCTTGAGGGCAAGGAAACCAGGCCCAAAACAACCAAGAATGCAAAACGAAGAAGAATCATGATCCAGCCTCCCAAGGGACTTTATAAGCTACCTTGAAAGAGCTGACAATTTCCTTTGCACCGCGAAAGCGGAAAAGCTTGTCAGAGGGGCGTGGACTGCCGAGGCAAGCTCACAAGGCCGTTGGCGATAAGCCCCTTACGAACGGACGAAAAAATCGCATCTTCCAAACGATCAAGTTTTTCGGGCTTAACTTTGCCGATTCCGAAAGAGCCAAGGGCATATTTCCGAAGGGAAGCCTTGTAAAGGCGTTCTTCTTCGCGGTTCAGAACAAGCGGCGAATTCTTCAGGAAGGGAAGATGCAATGTTTCGTTTTCGTTATAATATTTACAGACCTCGACCTGCCCCGAAGCATAGAAACGGGCGACAATGCCAAAAGACTCCCGCGCACGCGCACCGGATTTGTCATAAGGATTGTACATTTTGACGACATACATATCCTGATGCGTATCGTGCTCGAGCAAAGGATATTTCTCGACAACGAAGTGCGCATCCGGGTCGAGAGACAACGTTTCGAGACGTTTGACGATAGAGGCGGTAGCTGCCTTGAAGTCCTCGATGACCTGTCGGTTTTTATTTTCTTTTTTCCCAGAGGAAGTTGTTTTTTCTTCGTCCTCCGCAACGACGGTTTCTGCGGATGGCTCTTCATTCACAATGGAACCATTCATCTTAAAATTCCTTGCGTAAAAATGCGCCGTTCGACAATCGAAGGGCGATTAAAAGCTATCACAGGCCGCAAGGTTCGAAAATTGTTGCGTTTATGGTTAATTTCAAAAAGATTTTTCAGCGTAAACAATGACTTTTTTCATGAGGTTCGGCAAAGCCTCGTCCCCGAGGCGATCGAGAGCCGTCCAGTGCCCGCGCATCGGGCGCGAAGCGGCGGCAACGGCGACCGAAAGCTCGAGAGTAAAATGCGTAAAAACATGCCTCACAACGCCCGGACAAACCGTCCACCTGCCCCTGGCGGGCGCACAGGCGCGCACGACGGACAAATCCGGCAGAGGCCCTTCGAGCCAAGGACTTGTCGGAACCTCCATCATCCCGGCCAGAAGCCCGCTCTCCGGCCTGCGGCGGAGCAGAACCCTGTCCTTCGCATCGACAAGAACGAACGCCATCGCGCGGCGCACGGGTTTGGGTTTCTTTTTGTCGCGGCGGGGCAAAGTTTCCTGAACCCCATCTTCGCGCGCACGGCATATCTTCGCCCAAGGGCAAGCGCCGCATTTGGGCGAACGCGGCGTGCAAACGGTCGCCCCCAGATCCATCAACGCCTGCGCATAATCGCCGCAACGCTTTTCGGGAAGCATGGACGCCGCAGCCTCGCGCAGACTGGTCTTGGCGCGAGGCAAAGGCTCCTCGATCCGGAAAATACGCGCCATCACGCGCTCGACGTTGCCGTCCACAACGTTCGCGCGCTTGCCGAAAGCGATGGCCGATACCGCCGCAGCCGTATAGGGCCCAAAGCCCGGAAGCCGCAACAATGTTTCTTCCTCGCGAGGAAAAACGCCGCCGTACGCATCGCGCAAAGTCTGCGCGCACGCATGCAAAAGCCGCGCGCGCCTGTAATAGCCGAGCCCCGCCCACATGCGCAAAACGTCGTCGAGCTCCGCCGAAGCCAGATCGCCGAGCGAAGGCCAGCGTTTGACGAATTTAAGAAAATAAGGCCCCACAGCCGCGACGGTCGTCTGCTGCAACATCACCTCTGAAAGCCAGACGCGATAAGGATCGACCGCCTGCCCCTTCAGGGCCCGCCATGGCATCGAACGCCGGTGCCTGTCATACCAGGCCAAAAGCCGGGCGGCTGCGGAAACGGGGTCCGGAAGCTTCCGAACGCTTGTATTTGAACGCTTTACTTTCCGCTTCATTGCCCTCAAACTTGCCCCATGTGGAAACCCCGATCCCTTGCCGACGCCGTCGATAAAGTCGCCCGCCAATCCGCCGGGAAAGACTGGGGATTGTATGCGAATTTGCTTGGCCATTGGACCGAAATCGTCGGAGCTGACTATGCCCGCGATACAACGCCCGTCAAGATCTCGTTTCCCTACCGGCCCCACGAAGCCCAGCGCAAGAACGGCACGTTAACCATCCGCCTTCCCAAAGGGCTGGCCATGGAGTTCAGCTTCAAGAGCGATCAGATCCGCAGGCGGGTCAACGCCTTTTTCGGCTACGAAGCCTTCGACCGCGTCGCGCTGGACCCGGCGTCCATACCGTCCCCGCCCGCCAAGCACGAAAAGAAAGCCGACCCTGCCGCCGTCGAGGCGATCAAAAAAGAAACCGAGGCGGTTGACAACGAAGATCTCAGAAAAGCGCTGGAAGCGTTCGGCGAAACGCTTCTCACAAAAACATGAACCCCAGCGTCCGGCGCGCGGCGGGCTTTTGAGGCCTAAGCTTTTCCGTCGCCTTGAAATAATCGTCGCGGAACAAACTCATTTCGACATAAGTCTCGGGCGTGCCGTTGACGGTCACGGTCTGAAGACCGGCCGGCCTGGCGCCGAGTTTTTCAAAAATCCGCTGAGAAGCAGGCGCGCCCGGCTGCACAGAGGCCGCAATATGATCGAAGGACGAAACCTCGAAAAAGCGATCCAGAAGAAGCATCGAAGCTTCCGTTGCGATCCCCTTCCCCTGCTCGCGCGGATCGACGAAATAACGGATTTCGCGTTTTTTTCCGCGCCGTTCGCTCCATTCGTCGATGGAGATGAAGCCGACCATGCTTTGAGGGTTCGCAATTTCAACGATGGCCAGCTTGTAGCACTCCCTGAGATTGGTCAAAGGGTCGGGTTTTTTTGTTTCGTAAGCCTCGAACATAAAATGCTCTGCGGAATCAATGATGGCTTCCTTGGTAGCATTGCCTGAAGTGAGAAAATTAAAACAAAATCCCGGGGTTGAAGCAATCTCGTAGATGCGTGGAATATCGCTGTAAGCCATCTCGCGAAGAAAAAGCCCCGTACCAAAGATCGGAAGTTTAAGCATGGCGACCTCCCTTTGATGCAAGAGCGGACATCATACACTGAATGGGAAATCGAGTCACGCATCGGGCGCGCTGCCGTGCAGCATCGGAGCGTGGTCTAACCGGCCTGCCGCAATTCGTCGAAGGGGCGCTTGAACTCCGAAACGAGTTCCGAAAGCTTGGCGAGGCACTGCTCTTCGTCGAGGCCGAGCCGCAAGCTCGCCGCATACTCATCGAGCTCCTGCCGCAAAAAGTCGAGATCGACAGTCGTGGCCTTGCCGAGCTTCACGCCGTCGGCAGCCGAAGGAATGAGCGCCTCTTCCTCGGCGAAAAGTTCTTCATGAAGTTTCTCGCCCGGCCTGAGGCCAGTGTAGGCGATCTTGACATCTTCGTCGGGCCGAAGTCCCGCAAGGCGGATCATCTGTCGCGCGAGATCGGCGATCTTGACAGGCTCGCCCATATCCAGAACCAAAACCTTGCCGCGCTGGTCGTCCGGCCTCGCGCTCAGAGAGGACGCCTGAAGCACAAGCTCAACGGCCTCGCGCACGGTCATGAAATAGCGCGTGATGTCGGGATGCGTGACGGTCAGGGGGCCGCCCTTGGCGAGCTGCTCCTTGAAGCGCGGTACAACCGAACCCGTAGATCCCAGAACGTTGCCGAAGCGAACGGTCACAAAGCGCATGCCGCGCGACGAGAGATCGAGCGCCTGACAGTACATCTCCGCAAGCCGCTTGGTCGCACCCATAACGCTTGAAGGATGGACGGCCTTGTCGGTGGAAATCAGAACCATGGCCGAGCAGCCGCTCTGCAGGCAGCAATCGGCGACGGTCCGCGTCCCGACAGCATTGGTCAGAATGGCCTCGCGAATATTGTCTTCGGCAATAGGAACGTGCTTGATGGCGGCCGCATGAAAAACAAGGTCTGGTTTTTCCTCAGCCATAATTTGCCGCATGCGAACGCCATCGCGAACGTCGCCGATAAACGAGCGCATCGAGAGGCCGTCGAAGGATTCCTTCGTCTCCAGATCGATGCGGTAAAGATTGAACTCGCAAAATTCGACGAGCGTCAGATGGGACGGAGCCAGCGCGGCGATTTGCCGAACGATCTCCGAGCCGATGGTGCCGCCCGCGCCCGTGACAAGCACGCGCCGCCCCGAAACCATGGCGCGAATGCCGCCGCGGTCGAGTTTTGTCTCGGGCCGCCCCAAAAGATCCTCGAGCGCCAAAGGCCGGTCTTGCACGGTCATGGCCGCGCCCACATCGTTGCGGGTTTCGGCCAGATCGGGAACGCGCGAAAGGCTGAGCCCCAACTCCGCGGCCTCCTCCAGAAGCCTGCTGACAATGCCGCCGTTGAAGCGCGAAACCGAGCGCGTCAGGATGAGACGCGAAGGAGCCATCATCCGTTCGCGAAGGGTATCGACAACCGCGCGCAAATCGTCTGCGGTGCCCAGAACCTTGACTCCCTGAATGGTCCGGCCCACGCGGTGCTGGTTTTCGCCGAGAATGCCAACGACATGATAGGGAGCCTGCGGATTGGCGCCGACGGCGCGAAGAAAAATATCGGCCTCGTCGCCCGCGCCGACCAGAAGAACGCTCACGCGCCCGCCGCCCGACCGCTCCCACAAGGAACTGAGGCGCCGCTCGCGAAGAAGCCTGAAGAGAACGCGGGACCCGCCGAGACCGGCGGTCATGATAAACCACGCCATAAACGGAACGGTCCGGGGAACGCCCTCGAGACGGGTCGTCGCAAACGTGATCGCCAGAAACAGCGCAACGGCCAAAGTCGAGCCGCGCAAAATCCCCAAAAGCTCCCGAAGGGAAACAAAAGCCCAGACGCTGCGATGCTGGCCCTGAAGCCAGAAAACGCCCGCGCAGGTTGCGGTGAAGATCATCGACGCAACGGTCGCACCTTCCAAAGAGATGCCTGAGAAATCCCCGCCCGTACGCAAATAAAGCGCAAGCCAGAAGGACGCCGCCGCGACAGAAACATCGTGAACGAAAGCAATAACTTGGCGATTAATCGAAAGCGTCATTGTTCGGAAACGTCAAAAACGGGTTTTGCTGCGCAAAAACAGAATCCATGTCTTATGCCCCTTCCGGAAAAAAAGAGCAAGATCAAGAGCATTTGAGCCTCGGCCAAAACAGGAAAGAATACATTTATGTGCCTGTTTTACTCTTTCTTAGAGACTGGTTTTTAGGATGCCGATGGGGAATCAGGGAAAAGTTTATGGAAATCGTCAGTCAAATTGCGCCAGCGGAACCTCCCGGCTTCAAGCCCGAAGCCGCCATGGTTTCCGATGGAGACAAAATTGAAGACTTCCGCGTCCGGATCGCAAACACGAACATCGATCCCGGAACGTTTTTGTCGACTGATTATTTCAATACATTCAACTCCGTCATCATGGTCCTCGACATGCTCCCCGAAGCGCCCGAGCTTCTGGAAGAAATGGAGCAATGGGAGTTTGTGGATTACACGAGACACTTTCAGGAAAGCGGCCTCGACTTTTCCGCGCTGGCCATCGAAGGCTATTCCCTCGCACCGAAAGACGCTCTCGAAGCGCTCCGGCACAAAGTCTGGGGCATCCGGATTATCATCGAAAACTCGACGCGCATGCTCAAACGGCTGCTGGACATCGGCGAGCAAACCGCCGTTTCGAACATCGCGGCCTCAACGGCGCTCCAACTGCGCGCGATGATCGCCGAAGGAAACGGAATCGTCCACGGCAACACAACGATCGGCCAGGCCGATATCGATAAGCTTTTTTAAAGGAAAAGGACCGTTTGCGTTTACGTTTTCTTACCTTTTTGCTGCGAATATGCCCTTCGAAAATAATCTTTTAGACGGTCCCGTCTGTCCGAAAAGCAATTCATTACGCTTTCAATACAATCGGCTAACAGCCCAAGGGGCGCGAGAGGATAAACAATGACAAAAGCAATCGATGTAGTGCAAGCCGTCGAGATGATACCGGATGGAGCGTCCATATTGATGGGCGGCTTTCTGTCGGTAGGCACGCCCAGAAGGCTTGTCGAAGAGATCGTCCGCCAAGGCAAAAAGCACCTCACCCTGATCACCAACGACACCAACAGGCCGGGCCTTCCGGGCAACGGGCAGCTGATCGACGCGAAATGCGTGGATCATCTGATCGCGAGCCACATCGGCACGAATCCCGAAACGCAGCGCCAAATGATCGCGGGCGAACTGAAAGTCGAGCTGTGCCCGCAAGGCTCGCTGTGCGAACGCATTCGCGCTGGCGGCATCGGGCTTGGCGGCGTCCTGACGCCGACAGGCGTGGGCACGCTGGCCGCAGAAGGCAAGAGCGTCGTAAAAGTCAATGGCAAGGACTACCTGCT
>JAQUUS010000066.1 GCA_028693775.1 Alphaproteobacteria bacterium
GCCAGCGAAGCGCCCATTGTCAACGGGCTCAGCGACCGCATGCACCCCTGTCAGGCGCTCGCCGACTACGCAACCATGGCCGAATACTTCGGCGGCGATCTCAGGGGGCTTCGGCTCGCCTACATCGGCGACGGAAACAACGTCGCCCGGTCGCTCGTTCACGGCGCAGCCGCGCTGGGGGTCCACCTGACCCTTTGCGGTCCCGAAGGCTACAAGCTCGACGCCGATACGATAAACGCCGCGAAGTCCTGCGTCTCCTACGTCAACCATCCGGTCGACGCCGTGTGCGACGCCGACGTTGTCTACACCGACACATGGATCTCGATGGGCGACGAAGCCGAGACACAAAAAAGGCTCAAGGATTTTTCGTTCTATCAGGTCAACGCCGACCTCATGGCCAACGCGCCGTCGCATGCGCTCGTCATGCACTGCCTGCCCGCGCATCCCGGACAGGAAATCACAGCGGAACTGTTGCGCTCGCCCAGATCGATTGTGTTCGATCAGGCCGAAAACCGGACGCATGCGCAAAAAGCGCTTCTGCACTGGCTCGACGAACAGAATACGGCGAAGGATTAATAGTTGCGGAGCAGGCCAACCAGCTTGCCCTGAACACGCACGCGCGAAGCCGGAAGCCTGCGCGTTTCGTAGGTCCTGTTTGCGGGCTCAAGAGCGACCTGTGCGCCCTCGCGCTTCAGATATTTGAGGGTCGCCTCCTGCTCATCGACAAGAGCGACGACAATCGCGCCGTTCTCTGCATGGTCACACGACCGTATGATAACGCGGTCGCCATCGAGGATCCCGGCCTCGATCATCGAGTCCCCCGAAATCTCCAAAGCATAGTGCTCCGAAGCATTAAAAGAATTCTTGGCCGAAGCGAGCAGTCCGGTCGGAACGTCAATATTGCCGTTCGGATCGCGCAAGGCTTCGATAGGCGTTCCCGCAGCGATCCGCCCATAAAGAGGCAAACTAACGCTTTGCGCTGCAGCAATTGCGGGCATATCGGGCATGGGCGTGTCGACAGAAACAGCGCGGGTTTTGCGCGCGCCGGATTTTGTTTCACCGTCAGGAAGCTTGAGGATCTCCAGCGCCCGGGCGCGATGAGGCAAACGCCTGATAAACCCGCGCTCCTCCAGCCCCGTGATAAGGCGATGGATACCGGATTTGGACTTGAGCCCAAGGCAAGCCTTCATTTCTTCGAACGACGGAGATACGCCGTCGGCGGCAAGTCTGTCGCGAATCAGAAGCAACAATTCTTTTTGCTTACGCGTCAACATCGAAATCTCCTTGCGCGGGAAAGGTGCCGGGAGGGAACAAAACATGAATGTTCTACTTTAGTTCCGCCCCCGAGTCAAGCCGAAGCGGCTTTCTGAAAAAAGGCAGGAAGTCCGGCGAGTTAACCATCTTTGAGAAAGTAATATAAAAGGCCGTTAGACTTGAAACTGCACAAACGAGCTTCTAATGTGTATCGGATTTTAAATTTTGGATACAAATTATAACAATGACACAAAACCCGAACGAATCCGGCTCCGGTTTTTCACACGCGGCGCTGGAATTTTCGAAAAACACGCGCAGAAAAGCGATATGCGCCGCCAAATTGACGGCCAATCATCCGGGGGTACCGCTGATTGTGGGAATGGTCGCGTTTGCGGCAACGATTTCCTCGTGCGCGCCCGGATTTTTTGCAGGCCTTGTCTCCGGCGCGGCCATCGCCAAGCTGATGAGCGCGACCGCCGCGCAAACGGCCATCTATGAGCAATGGGGCGCAACCGCCGGTGCTCTTGCATCCATTTACGCATACAGAAACGAAGTGGCCGAAGGCATGCGGCAAGCGATCCGCGACAACGACTGCATTATCGGCAAATATTTTCCGCCCAACCCGAAACCATAATCGAACAGGAAACAATTGTATGTCCTTTATGGAAAACAGCCGAAAAAAAGCTCCGAGACAAAGCAACAACCCCGAGATTCAGCAAATGCAAAGAGCTGAAAGCGAGCTGTTAAAGGAAAGAGCCGCGCGCCTTGCCGCTGAAAAACAGGTCGAAGACCTGTCGCTCAAACTGAAGCAACAGGAAGCGATGCTCAAAGAAGAAGCAAAAAAAGAGCCTGTAGCGCCTGCTGTCAGCCTGCCAACCGTTCCCGTTTTGCAGTCCGTAGCATCCGACATACCGGAGAATCCGAAAAGAAGCCTCTATGAAAAGTTTCAATACGCCGCGGGCGAAGCGGTCGAATGGACCTGCTGCCTTGTTTTGGGCTCGGCGCCGTTTCTCATTTGCGAAGTCGCCCCGGCTGGCATCGCCGCGACCATGGTCGGGACTGCCGCAGTTCTAGCCGGGCATCCCGAAAAAGCTTATGCGTACTCAATTGCCGCCGGGGTTATTTGCGGGGTCGCCGCACTTCCGTTTTCGCTCCCCCTGCTCAAATCATCCATTGTCGATCTCAAATACAGGCTCAACCGATGAAAAAAGTCACACTCACCATTGGCATCGAGGGCAAGAAGCCGAAAATCGCGTTTAAAAAAGAGGCGAGCAAAACCGTGCGGCGGCTGCCTTCCAGCACCGACAATACGCAAAAGGAAATCAACCGGTGCCTTGCCGCGTTCGACGAAAAAGCCATCGCCAAAAAGAACAACGGCGCGCTTGCGACGTTCAAGCGCGGCGGGCAGGACCTCAGCAACCGCACCAAGGCGCTTTGTGCGGCCGGGATAGCTTTTTCCATGGTCGAACTGATCGAAGGCGTATGCGAAAAAGGCATCATTTACGGTACGCTTCCGGCTTCGATCGGCTTGATATTTCTGGGCACAACGGCCTTCAACGTCACCTTCGCCGCGTTCATTCTTTGGGGCTGCGCCAAAGGATATCCTGAAGCCAGGGATCTTGCCCAAACGGTATATAAGGAAAACAGACGAAGAGCCCTTCCGGCTCCGAAACCCTAGACAACGAAATGAGCGAGCAAACAAAAACACCTCTCTCAAAACAGGCCCTCTTGCAGAAGCCGGGCGTGAAAGCCGCCGTTCTTTCGGAAAAGTGTATTTTTTTATCGATATCCAACATTCATAGAACCAAACCTTAATTTATAAGTGAGCGATGCCATGACCGAACAAACTGAAACGAATCCCACAGCACAGATCAAGGACGCTTTGAGCCGCATCTCTCAGGAGCGCACGTTAGACGAAGAAGAGGCGAAGGCCGCAATCGACCGGAGCCTGAGATCCATCGACAGGGAAGGCCGCGTTATCACTGTCGACAAGAGGAAAGCACTCTACGAAATGTCTGCTCAGGAAATCACAGTCGGGCGCTCGAAAGCGGCAGGTGTCGCCGCCCTTTCGTTCCTCATCATTGAAACACAGGGCGTTCTAGACAAGCTTATCCCGGCGGGACTTTACTATTCGCTCATTATCTCCGCGCTCTCCGTCTTCACCGGCGGCAGCGCTGCACTGGGCGTGGGCGCCTTCGTTGCCTTCGGCGGTTACGGCGCAATCAGGGCGCTTCCGGAAGCCGTTCAGGTCTCCAGAGAGAATTACAAGAAGTTTTCTCCCGGAAATCTGTTAACCCTCGAAAACAGGTAAGACTTATGGACGGCAACGAGCATCCATCGCCTTTGACAACGGAACAGCCCGATCCGGAAAGCAGCTCAAAAGCGCTCATTGAGAACGCGCTCGACAGCATCCGCGCCTCGGATCTCGAAGCCGCCAAAATACAGGTGATCGCCAAGGAAGAAATGAGGGCTCTGACGCTTCGGGATACCGAGCAAAAAAGAGCCCTCGTCATCAGAAAATTCAAGCGCACCGGTAAACAAATTGTCGAGGCGCCGTTCAATGTCACGGCCGCAGCCATCCTTTTTGGCGCGGACACCATCGAAGGGCTTGCAGAGGGGTTTTTTTGGGGCTTTGCAGGCGCGCTACTCCTTACTGTAGCGAGCAGCCCCTTCATCGCGCCCGCGCTCTGCACCGAGATAAGCCTGGGCATTATTCAAATCAGCGCTCTCGGAGGAGCGATTGCACGCATTCCTCACGCAGCCAAGGAAGCAAAACGCTGCCTGTTAAACGGCCCCAACGGTCCTTGAAGGAAAACAAGCACATGAAAGACAAGCCCTCCGAACAGGCGCCCATCGCCCCGGAAACAGCGTTTGCACAAGCCGCATGGAAATTTGCCTCGGCGGCAATCCATATTCCGCAAACGGCATGTTTTCTTTTTGCAAAAACAACCATAGGGCTTTTTCGCGGCAACATATACGGAATGCTGGGCGCTTGCGGCAGTGCGGTTGTGGCCTTGGCCGATGCTGCGCCGAGGGCAAAAAAGATTCTGCTCGACCAACCTAACGGCCCGCAAAGGATTTCGCCATGACGCGCTCACGCAATTCCCACCTCACCGATCAAGAAAAAAAAATCGAGCGGATCCTCTCGCAATTCGACAAGGGAAAAGTTCCGCCGCCCGGAACCGAGACCAACGAAAAAGCTATCGTCATCAAAGTCACGGATGGCAAAACAGTCGTTCTTTCGCCATACCAGAAAGCAGCGGCCGAGGTCTGCTGGGCCGCAGTCAAGCTTCCCATCATGAGCTTCGGTTTCATGTTCCTAAGCTTGGATCATCTTCTCAACACGCTGCCTTTCACAATTGCCGCAGGCTGCGTTACGGGAGTCTGCTGCGCGACGGTGCTCGGCGCCGCCGCAACCGGACCGGGCTTTCTCGCGGCTTTCGCGGCGGGCCATGTTGTCGCCGCCGTTAGAGAAGCCCCGAAAATGAAGCGCACACTCAAGGAATTGTGGAACACCCTTCCGCCCAACATTCCGGCCTGACGTCGCCCCGGTAAGACTTTTTTCATAGTATGGATGGCACTCTGACGGCTGACATTGTCAACGGAAGGGCGGCCATGAATATCCGGCAAGAAAAAGCTTCCGAATTCCCGGTTCTTTACGAGCTGATCAAAACCGCGTTTCAGACCGCGCAGGTTTCGAGCGGCACCGAACAGGATTTCGCTAACCGTTTGCGCGCAAGCGGCAACTATATCCCCGACCTCGCGCTTGTCGCCGAGGAAGACGGCAAAATTGTCGGCCACATCATGCTGACGCATACCTTCTCCCGCACGCCGGAGGGAAGCCTGCCTCTTTTGCTTCTGGCGCCCGTTTCAGTCGTGCTCGAACAGCGCAACAAAGGCGTCGGGAAAGCCCTCATCGCCGAAGCCTTCCGCCGCGCCAAGGAAGCCGGGCATGCCGCCATCGTTCTTGTCGGAAACCCGGATTATTATTCGAAGTTCGGCTTCACATCCTCGGCCGATTTCGGAATCCGCAACGCCAACGGCATTCCCGACCAATATGTCATGGCGTGCGAACTCGTTCCGGGCGCGCTGGGCGGCATTCAGAACGCAACCATTACCTTCGAAACGTAAGCTCCATGCACCTGCCAACCTACATCCGCATTGCCCGGCCAGATCACTGGATCAAAAACATATTCATGATCCCCGGCACCGTTCTCGCCCTTTTGCTCGTCGGCGACGGATTGTCGCATTTCAGGCCGTGGGCGTTTCTGGGCGCGGCAACGGTTTTGTGCCTGATCTCCTCAGCCAATTATGTCATCAACGAGTTTCTCGACGCGGAAAGCGACCGGTTTCATCCCATGAAATCGAAACGCGCGGGCGCGCGCGGCAAGCTGAAGGCTTTTCCTGTCCTTTCGCTTTATGCGGTGCTGGCGGCGGCGGGACTCGCGCTGGCGTATCGCTTCGGGACGATGTTTTTCGTGACGGCGGAAATTTTTCTCATTATGGGAACGCTCTATAACGTCAGGCCGATCCGCACAAAGGATGTGCCTTATCTCGACGTTCTGACCGAAGCCATCAACAATCCCTTGCGGTTCCTTTTGGGATGGTTTGTCGTGATCGGGAACGCGCTGCCTCCTTCCAGCGTTCTGATTTCCTACTGGATGGGCGGCGCTTTTCTTATGGCCATGAAAAGATATTCCGAATATCGCCACTTTGCGGACAAAAAACGCATCGGGCAATACAGGAAGTCTTTTAAATACTACAACGAGGAACGATTGCTGCTCTCCTCGTTCTTTTATGCGCTCAATTCGACGTTCTTTCTGGGTGTGTTCCTCATCAAATACAGGATCGAATACGTTTTGAGCTTGCCGTTCATTACGGTTTTGTTCGTCTGGTACTTCAAAATCGCCATGAAGGAAAATTCGGCAGCACAAGCCCCCGAGAAACTTTATGGCGAAAGCGCATTTCTTTCGTATGCGTTCCTCGTGTGCGCGTTTTTGGGGGCGCTGACATATCTGGACCTTCCGGCCTTGCAGATCCTTGTCGAGCCCGTCAGATATTGAGCCAAAACGTTAATCCATAAAAACTCCTTCCCTTCAAAATTTGGACGCTCCCCATGGGGCGCCCGGTAGCGCAAGTACCGGGCTTACAACTGTCCCTTGGTCCTTCGGCGATGCCCCTTAATGCCGGCCTTAGATGGGGCGCGCCGGATGGACCGAGCAGGCTCGTGGGCTCTTACTCCGCGAGCGTGCGGGAATATTCCTACACCATTATAGGGAATAATGCAAGGGATTTTTCCGCGTTCGAAGCAAAAAAATCCCTCATGCGCTTTTTGCTCTGCGCACAGGCCGGAATTGCGGCTTTTTAAACGTTATTTGTGACGGAAGGTGATGCGGCCTTTGGTGAGGTCGTAGGGCGTCATTTCGACGTTCACTTTGTCACCGGTCAGGACGCGAATGCGGTTCTTGCGCATTTTGCCCGATGTGTGGGCCAAGACCTCGTGTCCGTTATCCAACTGCACGCGGAACATTGCGTTGGGGAGGATTTCGGTCACTACGCCTTCAAATTCGAGCAGGTCTTCTTTAGCCATTATTTTATCGGGGTTATGGTTTATTGGTGGCCAAGAGAGTTATCAGGATTTCTGCGCCGCGTAAAGCCCTGTTATAATTAGGTTTAGATGGCAGCGTTTGCGAAAACAGAGTTAAAGCGCGCAATTGTTTGCGATATATAGCAAATTACTTTCATGGTATAATAATAAATGCATATTTTTTAATGCCTTGATCCATTTTTAAATCATAATCAGGTTTCTTATGGATTGCAGCGAAGACACCAGAATTCAACTGAGCAAAGAGCTTCTGAAACGGAAACAGGCGACGATCAGGGAGATGATCGTTGCAACGTACGGCGAATGGCCTCTGCGCGGACTCGATGTCGTTTCGGACGAGCATCTGGATAAAAACGTCAGGATTTGGGGATATTGGCGCTCCCTGTATCATTACCTTTCGATTTCCCCTCGCCGCTCGGCCTTCAGGGTCGCGGCCAAGCATCTCACGGATTGGCACGGCTGCGCGTCGAGCGCTCACAGGGCCGTATGGATTAAAAGCTGGGTCTCGGGCAAAAAAAGGTTTTCGAGCCTCGCGCACGAACGCAGGCATATTCAGCAATACGATCTTAATCCGGGCACCGAAACCCTTGCGGACGCGGTTATGAACCTTCTGATTTATCCGGAGGACAAGAACCCTTATACGGAAGCCAACGGCTATACCCGGAATTCCGTCGAGGACGTTCGTTATTATCAAAAAGGCGAGGAGGTTCAGGCCTTCCTCGAAGAAATCCTGGTTGCGGGATATCCTCACTGGCCTCGCTTGCCGCTCAAAAAAGGCGAACTCTGGGCCGTTTTGACAAACGC